>NZ_JARJVV010000023.1:0-42740 GCF_029348455.1 Segatella intestinalis | reverse complement strand
TTCCGAACAGAGAAGTTAAGCCCACTTGCGCCGATGGTACTGCAATGCAATGCGGGAGAGTAGGTAGCCGCCTCCTTTTTTCATCAAGGCCTCAGGTTTCGAAAGATTCCTGAGGCTTTTTTGTTTTTCCACCCTGTTCACGCTGATGCTGCAATTCACGATAATGAAGCAGCTCTTGTTGATAATGCAGTTCTTGCACGTATCTCTTGCTGACAAGGTTGCTCGCGCCGCTTTCGCTTATAGCACATAGTCTTTCCATCATTGTTCTTTTCAAGTTCATGCAGGTGATTTCTGATTCATTCATTTTCTATTCATCAGTGACTATTTTTATAATTTATCTATGAAAAGTTGATTGATTTAAGTCAAAGAATAGTGTTATAAAGTGTTTAAGAATTTAAATTACCGCTGATAATCAGTGAATTACTTGTGAGATTCTTTTTTTTTTCGTATCTTTGCAAACGATAAGAATAAGGATAACAGTTTCTTATGTTTTTTCGTATAGACTGGTATCCGTTAAGGTATCTAACGGAACTGAGATGAGCAACCGTTCTTTTTCTCAAAAGTTGCCATCGCGAAATCACTGATGTTGTAGTTCAGCTTTTCAGGTTCCATAAAATAATTAATATGAAGAGAATAACAATGTTGATGGTCAGCATTCTCATGCTGACGCTGAATGTAGACGCAGCATCGGCTGCAACGATGTCTAAACAAAATGTTTCCTCTAATGAGTTTGATTGGAATCCAGTGATGGAGGCGATAATTCAGGTAGAGAGTGAAGGAAATCCAAGAGCAAAGAGTGGTAATTCTGTTGGCGTGATGCAGATAACTCCAATCTTGGTAGCAGAATGCAATAAGATCTTGAAACGTAAGAATAGTAAGAAGCGTTACAAGTTGTCTGATAGATACAGTATCTCTAAGTCTAAGGAGATGTTCCTGTTGATGCAGTCTGTTTACAATCCTCTGAATAGTATTGAGCAGGCCATCCGTGCCTGGAATGGTGGTAACCATTACAGCGTCAAGAGAACGCAGCGCTATTTTGAGAAAGTAATGAAGCTATTGAAAAAATGAAATGGTTTTATACTATCCGGTTATTCCAATGGAGTAACCGGATTTTTTGTTTTATAACTTGTTCTTTCTGTAATGTTTTTCTGAGATTGCTGAAATTGCCGAATGATTCGTCTTTTAGTGCTTTTTCATGGGTTTAAATAGCGACCTCGCCATTCCCTTTATCGTCTGGATCCGTCCTTATTTAAATGAAAAATCGGATAAGAATGTTGAAAATCAACTTCTTACCCGATATTAGTTGCGGCGGCAGGACTCGAACATGCGACCTCCAGGTTATGAGCCTGGCGAGCTACCAACTGCTCCACACCGCGATATAATAAACTCATTTCTGAATTGCGAGTGCAAAGGTACTAACTTTTCTTGAAATGACCAAATGTTTTCTGTATATTATTACCGTTTTAACGGATTTTAAAGTTTATTATTTGCTTATATCGAATTAAAGCACTAAATTTGCACACAGATAATTTATTGTGCAACTAATAATAACAGGGGGACTTTGATATGTCAATATCCAAAACTCGACAGAAACTGGTAGACGTTGCTCGGCAACTTTTTGCAAAGAATGGTATAGCCAACACGACGATGAATGACATTGCTGTGGCTTCGGGCAAGGGAAGACGAACGCTGTATACTTATTTTAGTAGGAAAGAAGATGTATACTATGCGGTTATAGAATCAGAGTTGGAACGTCTTTCCGACAAGTTGGATGAGGTGGCCGCATGTAAGATTCGCCCCCAAGATAAGATTATCGAATTGATTTATACCCATTTGAGTATGATCAAAGAAACCGTGGTTCGAAACGGTAACCTTCGAGCAGAGTTTTTCCGTAATATCTGGATGGTAGAAAAGGCTCGCAAGAACTTTGATGAAGACGAGATTGAACTTTTCAGAAAGGTTTATACTGAAGGAAAGGAAGACGGTGAGTTTGACATAGAGAACGTAGATTTGGTTGCCGATATCACCCACTATTGTATCAAAGGTTTGGAGGTACCCTTCATCTATGGTCGTCTGGGACATGGCTTGACTGAAGAGAGCAGCAAGCCTTTAGTTGCCAAGGTGGTGTATGGTGCTTTAGGAAAGTCTGGACTAAAATTGTAAACCGAAATTTATATTTAATGTTGTCAATGTCGAACATGCTATATATAATAAGGTGTATAGTCAGACTCTAAGCAGAAAGTATTCAATATATCCAAGTAGATAAATTTATAAACACATCATAAACTATAAAACAAAACAAAATGGGATTATTAACAGGTAAGACAGCCCTTGTAACAGGAGCTGCCCGCGGCATCGGAAAGGCTGTCGCAATGAAATTCGCCTCAGAGGGCGCTAACATCGCATTTACAGACCTCGTTCTTAACGATGACATGGCTGCCGGTTTGGAGGCAACACGCAAGGAAATCGAGGCTCTTGGTGTTACTTGTCGTGCTTATGCAGGCAATGCTGCCGATTTCGAGGAGACAGAGAAGACAGTTAAGCAGGTACAGGCAGACTTTGGTTCTATCGATATCTTGGTAAACAATGCTGGTATTACCAAGGATGGTTTGATGCTTCGTATGTCAGAGGCTCAGTGGGATGCAGTTCTGAATGTAAATTTGAAGTCTGCGTTCAACTTTATCCATGCTTGTTCTCCTATCATGCTCCGTCAGCGCAGTGGCTCTATCATCAACATGGCTTCTGTAGTAGGTGTTCATGGTAATGCTGGTCAGTGTAACTATGCTGCTTCTAAGGCAGGTATGATTGCTTTGGCTAAGTCTATTGCCCAGGAGTTGGGTCCTAAGGGTGTACGTGCTAATGCTGTAGCTCCAGGTTTCATCGAGACAGCTATGACAGCTCAGTTGCCAGAGGATATCCGCAAGGACTGGATGAAGAAGATTCCTTTGCGTCGTGGTGGTCAGACTGAGGATATTGCAAATGTTTGTCTCTTCCTCGCCTCTGATATGTCCAGCTACGTTAGTGGTCAGGTTATCCAGATTGATGGTGGTATGAATATGTAATCTATCTGTATTAGAACGTGCAAGTAGTTTACGAAGATAATCATATAATTATTGTCTCAAAGAGAAGTGGTGAAATCGTGCAGGGCGATAAGACCGGCGACGAGCCTCTCTCTGAGACGGTAAAACAATATATCAAGGCGAAGTATCAGAAACCGGGAAATGTGTTCCTGGGTGTGGTACATCGCCTTGATCGTCCTGTATCAGGACTTGTTGTTTTTGCCAAGACTTCCAAGGCGCTCAGCAGATTGAACAATATGTTCAGAGACGGCGAGGTGCACAAGACCTATTGGGCCATAGTGAAGAATAAGCCCCGTTTGGAAGAGGCTGAGCTGGTGAATTGGATTGTGAGAAACGAGAAGCAGAACAAGAGCTACGCCTATGATCATGAGGTGAAAAATTCGAAGAAGGCGATTCTGCGTTACAAGATGATAGGTTCTTCCGACCATTACTCATTGCTTGAGGTGAATCTGTTGACAGGACGTCATCACCAGATAAGATGCCAGTTGGCAAAGATGGGATGTCCTATCAAGGGAGATTTAAAGTATGGTGCTCCTCGCAGCAATCCCGACGGCAGCATTTCATTGTTGTCGCATAGGGTTGAGTTCGTTCATCCTGTATCTAAGGAGACTATCGTCGTAGAGGCTCCTTTGCCCGATGACAATCTATGGAAGGCGATAGCGCCATAACCGATAGAATCCATATCACTGATACCATAGGCGATGGTTAGTAAGAAATTGACTTCAGTTTTACAATATAAAACTTAGAATCCATGTCTACAAAGAAAAAATGCGGAATTTGGGCAGCAGTTATCGTATTTACCCCGATATTGCTGATAGCTTTGCTGACTTTGTTGCTTTATCTGCCACCTGTGCAGAACTGGGCAGTGAAGCGCGTGGCTGCCTATGCTTCCGAGTCTACAGGCATGGATATTACAGTAAAGCACGTGGAACTGGTCTTTCCACTGCGATTGGGTGTTGAGGGTGTGAAGGCGCTTCAGCCCATCGATTCGTTGAAAAACAGTAATGATGTAACTCTCAGAAATAAAAAAGATACAGTTGCTGATATAGAAAAAATGGTAGTTGACATTCAGTTGATGCCTTTATTCAAGCAGCAGGTAATGGTGGACGAGTTGGACTTCAGACGTATGAAGGTCAACACCACCAACTGGATACACGAGGCGCGTATCAAGGGTGATGTCGGGCAGATGGCATTGCGTGCCCATGGCATCGACCTGAGCAAGGAACTTGTCCATGTAGATGACGCCTTGTTGTCGGATGCCCGTCTGTCGGTAGAACTGAGTGATACCGTACCTCCCGATACTACGCCAAAGACCAACAAGTGGAAGGTGAATATCCAGAAGCTCAAGTTGAAAAACACAGCTTTGGCGCTTCACATGCCAGGAGATACTCTCAGGGTAAATGCCTATATGGGTGATGCTACGGCTCATGGTACCTACCTCGATCTCTTCAAAGGACTTTATCAAGTGCGTGCCCTCGACTGGCGAAAGGGCAGGGTAACTTACGACAATTATCAGACAGAAATGCTGGCTGGTAAGAATATCTCTGTGCTTCGTCCGGCAGAAGGTCTGGACTTCAACCACATTGCCTTGTTGGATATGACCTTGAAGGCAGACTCATTCTATTTCTGTGACTCGAAGATAGATGTAAAGATTCGTCAGGCACAGTTCAGAGAACGCTGTGGTCTGAACGTACAGCAGATGTATGGCCGGTTTGTGATGGATTCATTGAAGTTGCAGTTGCCTGACCTCTGTCTGCGAACTCCTTCCTCCACTCTTCAGACCATGGTCGACATGGACATGAATGCCTTTGCCGACAGCGCTCCTGGCAAGTTGACTGCTATGATACGAGGCAGTATCGGCAGAGAAGACCTCATGCTTTTTGCCGGTGCATACATGCCTCAAAAGATGCGTCGGAACTGGCCTTATTATCCTATGGAGGTTGCCGGTACAGTAAAGGGAAACATGCAGCATCTTAGCTATTCGGGTTTGAAACTCAATTTGCCTTCAGCCTTCCAGTTGTCCTCCGATGGTTGGTTGGCACATCTCAACGATATGTCTCAGATGAAGGCGAAAATACATTTTGATGCGCGTACCTATCATTTGGGATTTGTTACAGCGATGCTTGATCCGGCTCTAATGAAGGATGTGCGTATCCCTAATGGCTTGATTCTGAAGGGAGATGTCGCAGTGGACGGCTCTAAGTATGCCACCAAGATGACCTTGTGGGAGGGTCGTGGACGAATGAATGTAGAAGCATCTGTTGTTACTCATACAAAGAAAGACGGAAGTCTCGACATGAACCACCTGGCCTATCGTGCCAAGGTGCAAGCCCATCAGATACAGGTGAGTCATTTCCTGCCTCATCAGGAACTTTACTCTTTTACAGGATCGATGGAAGCCCAGGGCGTGGGCACTGATTTCTTGTCCAACCATACTCGACTCAACGCCAAGGCAAAGGTGGTACAGCTGCATTATGGCAAGTATCACATCAACAACCTGTTGGCTGTTGCCCATGTAGCAAATGGTAAAGTACATGCAGATATCGACAGCAATAATCAGTTGCTCAAGGGATTGGTGAGCTTGGATGCGCTGACCAACAGCAAGAATCTGGAAGGAACAGTAGTAGCTGATGTCAGGAATGTGGACCTTTACCTCATGGGACTCACCAAGGTGCCTATGAGAGCAACTGCCTGTGGACAGGTAGACCTGAAGACCAACCTGAAGGAGGACCACTACCTGCAGGCTATGTTGGGCAGTATCGTCATCAAGACTCAGCAGAAAGAATATCGTCCCGTGGATATTGTTGCCGACGTGTTGACTCGTCGCGATACAACCCATGCCGTACTCAATTGTGGTGACTTCCATCTTCGTATGGACACCCATGGAGGTTATAAAAAGTTGCTGTCAAGACTTGATGAACTGCAAGGCGAGGTGATGAGTCAACTCAAGAACCGACGTATCGACCAGGTGGCTATCCGTCGCGAGTTCCCCTTGGGTCGCATCACTCTTACCACAGGAAAAGACAATTTCATCTCCCGTTTTATCGAGTACAACGGCTATCATTTCAAGACGGTGGACATGGATCTTCGTACCTCACCCATATCAGGTCTGAACGGTCATCTTAATATCGACTCTTTGGTGGCACAAGGTGTACGGTTGGATACGGTTCGTGCCAACGTGATGACCCAGGGCGACACCATCCGGTATACGGCGAGGATTGTGAACAACAAGAAGAATCCGCAATACGTATTCCAGGCATTGGTGGATGGAGAGTTGGCAGAGCGAGGCTCCGATATCGCTGCCCGCATCTATGATGCCAACGGCAAGTTGGGCGTGCGTGTAGGTTTGGCGGCAATGATGCAGGAAAACGGCATCAAGGTGAGTCTTACCGATACTCATCCTATATTGGGATATAAGAAATTTACAGCCAACGATGACAACTATCTGATGCTGGGACGCGATATGCGTATCTCTGCCAAGCTTCAGCTGGAGGCCAGCAAGGGAATGGGTGTGCGTATCTACTCTAACGACGACAATGAGGATGCCCTGCAGGACATCACTATCGGCATGACCCGTTTTGATTTGGACAAGGTACTGAGTGTCATACCTTATATGCCTGATGTCTCAGGTATCATGAATGGCGATTTCCATGTCGTGCAGACCAAGGAGGCCTTGTCTGTATCGTCCAATCTATCGGTCGACAACTTGGTTTACGAGAATTGCCCGATGGGTAATGTCGGCTCCGAGTTCGTGTATATGCCTATGAGCGATGGCACTCATGCCGTCGACGGAATACTGAAATACAACGGTGAGGACGTAGCTACCATCAAAGGTACTTACCAGTCGGAGGGCGAGGGCTATCTCGACGCTACTGTCGGCATGGACAAACTGCCGCTCCACTTCATCAATGGATTTGTGCCCGACCAGCTTGTTGGTCTGGAAGGTTGTGGTGAGGGAAGTCTTACCGTCAAGGGCTCGTTGAGCAAGCCACAGGTAGACGGCGAGATATACATGGACTCTGTTTATTTAGTGAGTGTGCCTTACGGACTGAGGATGCGTTTCGACAACGACCCAGTGAGGATAGCCGGCAGTAAGTTGCTCTTCGAGAACTTCATGATGTATGCCAACAATGAGAGTCCGCTCAACATACAGGGCTATCTGGATTTCTCCAATCTCGATAAGATGATGCTTGATGTCAGGATGCGTGCCCAGAACTTCCTCCTGGTAGATGCTAAGGAGAATGCCCGTTCCGAGGCTTTCGGTAAGGCGTATGTCAACTTTTTGGGAAGTATGCGTGGCGCCTTGTCTAATCTGAAGATGCGAGGTAAGCTCGACGTGCTGGGTAATACCGACATGACTTATATCCTGCGAGAGTCGGAACTCACCACTGATACTCAGCTTGAGGAGTTGGTGAAGTTTACCGATTTCAAAGACAGTAAGCAAGAGACGGTGGTGCGTCCAAAACTCGAAGGCTTCGATATGCTCTTGGGTATGTCGATAGATGAGTCTGCCCGTATTCTTTGTGCGCTGAATGCCGACAAGTCCAATTATATTGACCTTGTGGGTGGAGGCGACTTGCGTATGACTTACAATCCTGCCGATAATCTGCGTCTGTCGGGTAAGTATACATTGAGTAATGGCGAGATGAAATACTCCTTGCCTGTCATTCCACTGAAGACCTTTACCATTCAGGACGGAAGTTATATCGAGTTTACGGGCGATCCTTTCAATCCTACGCTCAACATCACGGCTACTGAGAAGATCAAGTCGACCGTGAATGAAGGGCAGGGTACAGGCCGATCGGTAGATTTCGAGTGTGGGGTGAAACTGTCGCAGACACTGAATAAACCTGGTATACAGTTTATCATCTCAGCACCTTCCGACATGAACGTCCAGGATGAGTTGAACACGATGAGTGTGGATGAACGTGGCAAGGTGGCTATCACCATGCTGGCTTCGGGCATGTATCTTGCCAACGGCAATACCAATTCGTTCTCGATGAACAGTGCCCTCAGCTCGTTCCTCAATTCCGAAATCAACAACATTGCAGGAACCGCCATGCGCTCCATGGGACTTGATATAGGCATGACTGTCGACAACTCTCTCAATGCTGCCGGTGCATTGCATACTGACTACAATTTCAAGTTTGCCAAGCGATTCTTCAACAATCGTCTGAGCTTCAGTGTGGGCGGTCAGGTTTCTTCGGGAGCCGAGATGGAGAATGCTGTCAACAACGATACCTTCTTTAATAATGTGGAGATACAATATCGACTCAACGATGGAGCCAGTCAGTATATCCGAGGTTTCTACAACAACAACATCTACGACTGGTTAGAGGGTCAGATCGGCGAGTATGGTGTTGGTTTCATGTGGCGCAGAAAATTGCAGCGCTTCAGTGACATCTTCCGCTTTAAGACCGAGAAACAGGCTTTGCCACGTGCTGCAGCCGACACCCTGAAGGCTGTGCCTGCAGCTGTTCAACAAAAATGAAAAAGCAAATGATGAAAAACAGAAAGTGCATTCCCTATAATCATTCCCGCGGCTTCCGCCTGTTGGCTATGGTATTTGTTGCCATAGTGGTGGTTGCCGCAGGTACATCTTGTTCTTCCACGAGTGCTCTCAAGGAAGGCGAGCAGCTCTTCACGGGTCTGAAGAAAATAGAATATACCGATTATGAGCCAGGCGGTTATGCCGATTCTACGATTCTCGAAATGGAGTCGGTACTGGCTTCTGCCCCTAATGGAGCCCTCTTCGGCAGCAGTTATTATCGCACGCCTTTCCCTGTTCGCCTTTGGGTTTGGAATGCTTTCTCGCAGTCGGATGGCGCCATAGCCAAGTGGATTACCAAGGCATTCGGCTCACGTCCTAAATTGATGGGCAATGTGAATCCACGATTGCGTGCACAGGTAGCAGAGAACCAGCTTGCCAAGTATGGCTATTTTCATGGCAAGGTAAACTACGAGATTCTGACCCGGAAAAATCCCAAGAAGGCCAAGTTGGCTTATCATGTGTCTTTGGGTCCGTTGATGACCATTGATACGTTGCAGTATGTCAATTTCCCATCAGTAGTCTCTGCTTTGATTGATTCCACCCGTCAGGAGGCTTTGGTACATACGGGCAGCCCATTCAATGTACCTCGCCTGGAAGGTGAGCGTCAGCGCCTTACCCGTCTGTTCCGCAACAATGGCTATTATTTTTATCAGAATGGCTATGTCTCCTATCTTGCAGATACCTTAGATGTGCCAGGCAAGGCAAGCATGAAGATGATCATGGCCGACAGCCTCGACTCGCAGGTCACCCGCCAGTGGTATCTCGGCAATATCAATATCAACTTCCGCAAGCAGTTTACAGAAGAGCTTACCGATTCTTTCTGTCGCCGTTACCTCAATATCCGTTATCATGGCAAGAAGATGCCTATCCGTGCGGGTGTGGTGTTGCGCGACTTGAACTTGCGTCCCCGACAGCTATACAGGGTAGAGAACGAGGAGAAGGCGCGCCAGCATTTGCAGTCGATGGGAGTCTTCAACTATACCAGCCTTCAGTTTACTCCTCGTGACACCACAGCTCAGTGCGATACCTTGGATGCCACACTCGACTTGATTTTCGACAAGCCTTATGATTTCTATATAGAGACCAATGTCAAGGGCAAAACCACAGGCCGTGTAGGTCCCGAGTTGGTTGTAGGTTTTACCAAGCGCAATGCCTTCCGTGGAGGCGAGAAGCTCGATATCAATCTGCATGGCTCTTACGAGTGGCAGACAGGCGAGAAAGGCAACGGAGCCAGCTCCAACCATATCAATTCCTATGAGTATGGTACGGATGTGTCACTCTCGTTCCCAAGCATCGTCACCCCGTTCAATCTATTTACGACCATGGCACAGCGTGAGCGCCGTTTCCGCAAAGGTCATATTCCGCGTTCATTCTATGGCGTTCCTTCCACCACAGTGAAGGCCTCGATGAATGTGCTCAACAGGGCAGGTTATTTCCGTCGCCATGTGGTGTCGGGTGAACTTACCTACGACTGGGCTACCTCAGCCAAGCATCGCCATTCGTTCAGTCCTTTAGTGTTGTCGTATGAGTTTATGAACAGCCGTACCGCAGCCTTCGATGAGGCCATCTCTGAGAGTCCTTATCTGCAGATAGCCATGCGCGACCAGTTTGTACCCAAGATGAGCTACACCTATACTTATACCAGTCCGGCGAAATACCGTCATCCCATCATCTGGTCGACGACTGTCAGCGAGGCAGGCAACATCCTGTCGTTGGGTTATCTCTGTACTGGCAAGAAGTGGAACGACGAGGACAAGGAGATGTTCCGCAATCCTTATTCCCAGTTCCTGAAGTTGGAGACTGATTTTGTGAAGTACTGGCGCATCGCCGAGCATTCCACCTTGGTGGGTCACCTCAATGCGGGTGTGGTATGGAGTTATGGCAACAGCGAGAAGGCGCCTTATTACGAGCAGTTCTACATTGGCGGTGCCAATAGTGTGCGTGCTTTCAATGTGCGAAGCATTGGCCCCGGTCAGTATCTGCCTACAGGCAGCAAGTATTCCTATATCGACCAGACAGGCGACATTAAGTTTCTTGCCAATATTGAGTATCGTCCTCGCATCTGGGGCGACCTGTATGGAGCCTTGTTCCTTGATGCCGGCAACGTGTGGACACTTCGCAGCGAGGAGCACAGTCCGCAGGGACAGTTCAAGTTCCGAAAGTTCTTCAAGCAGATGGCTGTGGGCACGGGTGTGGGTGTGCGCTATGATATGGGTATGTTCGTCATCCGTGTAGACTGGGGTGTGGGGCTTCATGTGCCTTACGAAACCAGCAAGAAGGGCTTCTACAATATCGATTCCTTCAAAAACTCGCATAGCCTCCATCTGACTGTGGGTTATCCTTTCTGATTTTTGCCGGTAGTCGCATAGATGTAGACGAATGAAATATAAATCGCCAAAAAAAAGTGATAAAAATTGTGCAGCAGTCATTTTTTTTATTACTTTTGCATACTGTTAGATAAAATCAACTATTAAACAAATAAAATATGAAACCTACATTATTGCTTTTGGCGGCTGGTATGGGTAGCCGCTATGGTGGTTTGAAACAGCTCGATGGTCTGGGTCCTAACGGCGAGACCATTATGGACTACAGTATTTACGATGCCATTCAGGCAGGATTTGGCAAGATTGTCTTTGTCATCCGTAAGGATTTTGAAGACCAGTTCCGAGAGAAGATACTTGCCAAGTATGAGGGACATATCCCAGCAGAACTCTGCTTCCAGTCACTCGACGCTCTTCCTGAAGGATTCTCAGTTCCCGAGGGTCGTGAGAAGCCATGGGGTACCAACCATGCTGTATTGATGGCAAAGGACATTATCAAGGAGCCTTTCTGTGTCATCAACTGTGATGACTTCTACAATCGTGACTGTTTCAAGGTCATAGGCAAGTTCCTTTCCGAACTTCCAGAGGGCAGCAAGAACAACTATGCCATGGTAGGTTTCCGTGTAGGCAACACCTTGAGCGAGAATGGTACTGTGGCTCGTGGCATCTGCTCAAAGGACGATGCTGAGAATCTGACCACAGTCGTGGAGCGTACAGAGATTATGCGCGTAGACGGCAAGGTGTCTTACAAAGACGAGGAAGGCAAGTGGGTAGCTGTTGAGGACAACACTCCTGTATCTATGAACGTATGGGGCTTCACTCCCGACTATTTTGAGTACAGCGAGGCTTACTTCAAGGAGTTCCTCAGCGATCCTAAGAATATGGAGAACCTAAAAGCTGAGTTCTTCATTCCATTGATGGTCAACAAGCTGATCAACGACGGCACAGCTACCGTCAAGGTACTCGACACCACAAGCAAGTGGTTTGGTGTCACTTATGCTGCCGACCGTCCATCAGTAGTAGCAAGAATTCAGAGTCTGATAGACGAAGGCGTTTATCCAAGCAAACTCTTCTAAATGAACGTAAATATATTGAGTTCACAAGAAGCCGCTACCCTCCAGGAGATGATAGCGGCTTCTCAGCATATTGTGATATGTTGTCATAAGTCGCCCGACGGAGATGCCATCGGCTCTTCTTTGGGATGGCGTGGCTTTTTGCTCTCGCAGGGCAAGCAGGCACAGGTATGTATGCCCGACATGATGCCCGACTATCTGCAGTGGCTGCCCGACAGTCAGACCATTCTGCGTTATGACAAGCATCCTGCCGAGGTGCAGCGTGCTTTCGATGAGGCCGATTTGGTGTTCTGTCTCGACTTCAATGGCGCTGGTCGTCTCGACGAGATGCAGGATGTGCTTACCGGCTGTCGTGCCCGTAAGGTGATGATCGACCATCATCTGGCACCCTGTATGGATGTCGATCTTCAGATTTCTCAGCCCCACATGAGCAGTGCCAGCGAGTTGGTGTTCCGCATCGTGTGGCAGTTGGGAGGCTTCGGGCAGATGGACCGCAAGTGGGCTGCCTGTGTATATTGTGGCATGATGACCGATACGGGCGGTTTTACCTACAATTCCACCGATCCTACCATCTATTTTATTATCAGCCAGCTGCTTACCAAGGGCATCGATAAAGACAAGATCTATCGCAATGTATTCAATAACAGCAGCCTTTCTGCCATCCGTTTTCGCGGTTATCTGATGAGCGAGAAGCTCCGTGTGGTGGAGGGCTTGCATGCATCTTATTATTGTGTCACCCGTCAGGATATGAAGCGATTCCATTTCATCAAGGGCGACCTCGAAGGTTTGGTCAACGAACCACTGCGTATCAAGGGACATAAGTTTTCCATCTCCTTGCGCGAAGATACCGAGCGCGACAATCTGATATTGGTGAGTCTTCGTTCGGTCGACGACTTCCCGTGCAACAAGGTTTCCGAGCAGTTTTTCAATGGCGGAGGCCATCTCAATGCCTCGGGAGGCAAGTTGTTCTGCAGCATGGCAGAGGCAGAGGTGGTAGCCCAAAAAGCCATCAAGGCGTTCGAGGCATTGCTGAAATAAGAAAGATAAGTGATAAATAATAATAAAATAGGACTGCCAACATTGGCAGTCCTGTTTTTTTTTTGTACCTTTGCGCCATATTTGTATAAAAATTACGAACTTAAAGAATGAAGAAACTATTATTAGCAATGATAGCAGTAGCGGCTTTGATCTCATTTGCCGCGTGTGACCATAATGAGACATATGCAGACCAGCGCGACAGAGAGCTGGACTCTATCAATGCATTCTTGCGCAATGAGAATATCAAAGTCATCAATGAGGCCGAGTTTGAAAAACGTTTCGAAGCCCGTAAGGCTGGTGACAAGACGGTCAAGTTGACTGATACCGATCCCAACAACAACGAGTATGTGCTCTTCGAGAGCAATGGTATCTATATGCAGGTCATCAACGATGGTTGTGGCGACTATATCGCCAAGGGTAAAACCAAGAATGTGTTGTGCCGATTCACGGAGTATTGTCTTGCCAAGCGTGCCAAGATATGCGACGATGCCATCACACTGACCAATGATGTGCCTACTTATGCGGCAATGACCGATGAGATAAGCGTAACCAATACGTCAGGAACGTTTGAAGGCTCTTTTGTCGACATCAAAAAAAGTCTCTTGGCAAATACCTACAATTCCTCTTATTATGGTACCGTGAGTGCCACGGTTCCATCAGGCTGGTTGATTCCTTTCACTTGGATCAAGGTGGGGCGTCTCATTACTGCCGACGATGAACTGGCGCATGTGCGCCTGTTGGTACCTCATACTTATGGAACTACCTCTGCTTCAGCGAGTGTGTATGCCTGTCTGTATGACATTCGCTTCCAGGCTGCCCGTTAAGGGAGTGGTTTCTTTTCCTCTGAACATTCATCAAGCATTAACGTCTTAATAAGAATATTATGACTCTAATCAAATCTATTTCTGGTATCCGCGGAACTATAGGCGGACCAGCGGGCGATACTCTTAATCCGCTCGACATCGTCAAGTTTACTTCAGCTTACGCTACCTTTATTCGTCGTAGCGGACAGTCTTCAAGCAATACTATCGTAGTGGGCCGCGATGCCCGCATCTCTGGCGAGATGGTCAAGAATGTAGTATGTGGCACCTTGATGGGCATGGGTTATGATGTGCTCAACATAGGTCTGGCTACTACTCCTACCACCGAACTCGCTGTCACCATGAGTGGGGCAGCAGGTGGTATTATCATCACAGCCTCTCACAATCCTCGTCAGTGGAACGCCCTCAAGCTTCTCAATGAGAAGGGAGAGTTCCTGACAGCCGCCAACGGCAATGAGGTGCTTGCCATCGCCGAGAAGGAAGACTTCGAATATGCCGATGTCGATCATTTAGGCAAATATACTGAGGACAATAGCTTCAACAAGCGCCATATCGATTCTGTGCTTGCTTTGAAACTCGTTGATGTGGAGGCTATCCGTAAGGCACATTTCAAGGTTTGTGTCGACTCCATCAACTCAGTGGGTGGTGTCATCCTTCCAGAGTTGCTCGATGCGTTAGGAGTGGAGTATACCTTCCTGAACGGTGAGCCTACTGGCGACTTCGCTCACAATCCTGAGCCATTGGAGAAGAACCTCGGTGGCATCATGGACGAGTTGAAGAAGGGTGGCTACAACATGGGTATCGTTGTTGACCCTGATGTTGACCGCTTGGCTTTCATCTGCGAGGACGGCAAGATGTTTGGCGAGGAATATACCTTGGTGAGCGTGGCCGATTATGTGCTGAGCCATACTCCTGGCAATACTGTCAGCAACCTGTCTTCTACCCGTGCTCTCCGTGATGTGACCGAGAAGCATGGCGGCAAATATACAGCTGCTGCAGTAGGCGAGGTGAATGTCACCACCAAGATGAAGGACGTTCATGCCGTGATAGGTGGCGAGGGTAATGGCGGTGTCATCTATCCAGAGAGCCACTATGGCCGTGATGCCCTCGTAGGTATTGCCCTTTTCCTGAGCAGTCTGGCACATAGGGGTTGCAAGGTGAGCGAGCTTCGTGCCACTTTCCCCAACTACTTCATCGCCAAGAATCGTATCGACCTGACACCTTCTACTGATGTGGATGCTATCCTCGTGAAGGTAAAGGAGATGTATGGCAAGGAGAAGGATGTGACCGTAACAGATATCGATGGCGTGAAACTCGACTTCCCAGACAAGTGGGTTCACCTTCGCAAGAGTAATACCGAGCCCATCATCCGCGTATATAGCGAGGCTTCCACCATGGAGCAGGCTGACGAACTCGGCAAGAAGCTCATGCAGGTGGTTTATGATATGCAGTAGATGCTACGAAAAATTGCAGGAATATGGGTGAAATGTTCTTGCAGAATATAAGTTAATAAAACCGCCCAACAGCTGATGTGCACTTGCACAATAGCTGTTGGGCGGTTGTCTTTCTGGTGTTGTGCGGTTGCACAACACGAGTAGTGAAGTTTTCTTTTTACTCTTCGGCGAGTTCTTTCATCGTGTCGTTGAGAGTATTGAAGAGTACATTGATGTTTTCTTCTTCCTCCTTGCACGCCTCTTTGAAGAGCGCCACAGGGTCTTCGCTGCTGCTTTTCAGCGGTGTCTCGTTGAGCAGTATGTTCACGTTGTTGAGCAGCATGCCGTGGATAGTTGGCATGTGCAACTGTGGCAGTTTGCCCTCCTTGCTTCCACATTTCAGTCCGGCGGCATAAGCCTTCACGATAATCCTTACCAGCAGGTGCACAGCCATGGGCTCGTCGGCCAGACTGATGAGGATGCCGTGGGTATAGTCGCGTACATGCTCCTCAAGGGTAGTGAACTTGCCCTGCAGAAGCCAGGTGAAGTTGCGCTTGTATTCAGCCTCCATCGCCTTGTACAGCTGTGGACTCTTGCAGGCAATGCGCAGGTAGTCGAGCATGGTAGGCTCGAAGGTTGGGTCGGCTTTCTTCATACTGTCGAAGTTCTTGTGCATGCGCTCGTTGGCTTCCTCGGCAGTCTTGTAGTTCAGACGTACCAAGGTAGAGAACATGATGTCAAAGTAATATTGGTTTACCTTGCCATAGTGTTCCAGCATCATCTGCTTGATTTCCTTTGGATCGTTCTTCTTCTCGAAGTCGTTGCCCTCTATGACAGCATCGATGATGCCACGTGCGTAAGCCTCGAAGAAACCTCTTACGAAACTTGCCACAGCCTGATAGCTGTTTATTCTTTTCTTCATTTATTTGAATATCTTGAATTCGTAGCCCTGTTCCTGAAGCCATTCTATAGCCTTCGGAAGGGCAGTCTTCAATTTGTCTATGCTCTTCAGCGAGTCGTGGAATGTAATGATACTTCCGTTGCGGGCGTATCGTTTCACATTGTCTACCACGTCCTCTGCCGTCAGCCACTTGGAGTAGTCGCGTGTTACCACATCCCACATGATTACCTCGTAGGTGCGGTGCAACCACCAGTACTCGCTGGGTCTCATCCATCCGTGTGGCGGACGGAATAGGTGGGCGTGGATGATTTCGTTGGCCTTGTTGGTGTTGAGCACATAGGAGATCACACGATGCTTGAAGGCTCCAATGTGGTTGAATGTATGGTTGCCTATCTGATGGCCCTCTGCCACAATCTGGTTGTAGAGGTCATGATTGCGCAACACGTTTTCTCCCACCATGAAGAATGTCGCCTTGATGTTGTATTTCCTCAGCGTCTCAAGGATAAAAGGTGTAGATTCGGGTATGGGTCCGTCGTCGAACGTCAGGTAAACAGAGTGTTCCTTCGGATCCATCCTCCAAATTGCCTTCGGATACAGCCATCTCAGCCATTTGGCTGGTTGCTCGATAAACATAGACGAGTTCTTTTTAAATGTTTAATATTCAGAAGCTAAAGGAGTTAAGGAGTTATCGCTCCCTTCGGTCGCTGAGGAGTTAACTCCTTAACTGCTCATTTTAGTACCCCTCAGGCATACGTCCTCCACGTCCGTGATAGAGAGTGTAGAGGGCGTTGAGCTGCTTGGCATACAGTGCTTCCAATTTAGGACTTACCATGCCTGCCACCTCTGCTGCGCTCTGCATGATCATAATCTGGCGTATGCAGTCGCTCTGTGCCTGTGCGAATCGGTCGGCGTTGAGCGAGAGGTAGTAGTTGAGATACTGTGTGGCGTTGGTCCATACCTTCTTGAGGTATTCCTCACCCTTGGCCTTCTGACCGGTGAGGAGCCATCCTCGTGCCATGTCGAGACCGCCGCTCATATAGTCGACAGGAACATTATAATAAGGTATCTCCACGT
This sequence comes from Segatella intestinalis, assembly GCF_029348455.1. Lineage (NCBI taxonomy): Bacteria > Pseudomonadati > Bacteroidota > Bacteroidia > Bacteroidales > Prevotellaceae > Segatella > Segatella intestinalis. The sequence goes on along the minus strand of NZ_JARJVV010000023.1, from coordinate 25,448 downwards.
CGGCTTTCTTCAGAATGTCGATGGCTTTCTTGTCCTTGTGCTCAGCGATGAGCGCCAGGGCTGTCTGAGCCAGCAGGCGACGGTGAGTGTAGCACATACGCATAGTGGTCTCGTCCACATACAGACCTTTCTGCTTCAGGTTGCCAAACTTGAAGCGGGTCATGATGTTGTGGTATGCCTTCTCCGTATCAAAGTTCTTGGCTCCAGGCTTGTTGGTGGTGAAAGGAGTGATACGGTTGACGAGTCCCTCCTGTACGAAGTTGTCACCCAAGTTCATATAGTTCTCCTCACCTACGGTGAGTGCCACATAGAGCGGACGTTTCCAGTTGCATTGTGCCAGCATCTCGAGCATCATGAGGTCGCCCTTGTAGAGCGCGTGTTTTCCTGCCAATGAGATAACCATTTTGTCTGGTATGCTGTCGGCTGCCATCATCATACCGCTCTGCTTTACTGCCTCCTTGTCGATAGTGAGGTAGAGGGTGTCGGTAGGAATCATGTGCAGGTCGGGGTTCTTGCTGCGTACCCAGTATTTCAGCACATTCTTCAGCTCGAATGGATCCTCGCCCAACTGCTTCTTGGCTGTCTCGGGATCCTGCTTGTAGAAGTCGAGAATCTGCTGCTTGGCCTCTGGCTCTACCGTCACATACTCATTGGTTCCTGAACAGAAGTCGAGTCGTGGCCAGGTGATAGGAACGGAAGGTGAATTGTATGCAGGACGTTTCATCTGGTCGATATACCAGTCGGTCTGCAGATAGCTCAGGTTGCAAACTCGTGCGTCTGTGCCTACACCTTCCACTTCCTGGTTGTACCAGAGTGGGAAGGTATCGTTGTCACCGTTGGTAAAGATGATAGGATTGCCCTTCTCCTGGAGCGACATCAGATAGTTCTGACCAAAGTCGCGGCAGGTGTATCGGTTGCTGCGGTCGTGGTCATCCCATGTCTGCGAAGCCATTTGTATAGGTACAAGGAGTGTGATGACTGCCACGATGGCTGCTACGGCAGTACCGCTCAATTTGGCATGCTCTTTCAGCAGGTCGAGGATAGCCAGTACGCCCAGGCCACACCAGATGGCAAAGGCATAGAACGAGCCGGCATAGGCGTAGTCGCGCTCACGAGGCTGCATAGGCACCTGGTTCAGATAAATCACGATGGCAAGACCTGTCATGAAGAAGAGGAAGAACACCACCCAGAACTGCTGGATACCGATAGGCAGCAACTCCTCTGTCTCCTTTCCGTTCTTCACCACCTTGCGCTTGCGGGTGTACCATGCTTGCCAGAAGAGACCGATGAGACCCAATATCAGAGGCATGCAGTAGAACACGTTGTGTCCCTTATTCTCCTTTAGGTCATCAGGCAACTTGCTCTGGTCGCCCAACATGGCGTTGTCGATAAACGGAATGCCCGTAATCCAGTTGCCATGCTCAGGCTCGCCGTTGCCCTGGATGTCGTTCTGTCGTCCGGCAAAGTTCCACATGAAGTAGCGCCAGTACATGAAGTTGCACTGGTAGGAGAGGAAGAAGCGTATGTTGTCCCACTGTGATGGAACCTTTACTGTCATGTTCTCACCGCAACGGTCGAAAGGAACTTCTGTTCCGTTGACGCCACCCATCCAGTCTTCGTATGCCTGTGCGTGAGCGGCATCATACATACGTGGGAAGAACATATTCTGCGCATACTTATATTTATTCTTGTGGCTCACCACGAAATATGAGTCCTTCTCGTCCTTGCTGGCTTTCTCCTTGCGCTGGTATACGGGAGCACCCTCGGTCATCACCGGCTTGCACATGTCGCCATCTACCTCGAGTGCCACCTGTGAGGTATAGGCCTGTCCGTAGAACAGAGGACGGTCGCCATACTGGTCACGGCTCAGATAGCTGCCAAGGGTGAAGATATCTTCTGGCGAGTTCTGGTCCATAGGAGGGTTGGCAGCCGAGCGGATCACGATGAGGGCATAGCTTGAGTAACCTATCATCAGCATCAGCATGCACAGCAGGGCTGTGTTCTTCACGCGGGCTGAGATGAGAGGCAGGAGCTGCACTTTGGTCTTGGTGAGTCCGGTAGTCTCGTCGTTCTTAACCACAACTTCCTTCTTGCGCTTGTAACCCAGTACAAACCACAGTACGATGAGCACCGCGATACCTGTGATGGCAGCGCTCCATCCATATCCGTAGAAGGGGATTCCGAGCATGCCGAAGCCCAAGACGAAGGCAAGGTTCTGTCGCTTCTCGTTCTTGTCAGTGGCATTGTAGGTCTCGTAGATACCCCAGATGACCGAAGCCACCAAGCAGATGATATATACGATCTCACCCGTATTGAATGGGCAGCCTAAGGCGTTGACGAAGAACAGCTCAAACCATCCGCCCACGGTGATGATACCAGGCACCACTCCATAGAGCACGGCAACGACTACCAGGAAAGAAACGAACAGCGCCAGGAGCGAGCCCTTGAGGTTGGCATGTGGCACCTTCTTGTAGTAATATACCAATACGATGGCAGGGATGCAGAGCAGGTTGAGAAGGTGAACACCGATGCTGAGGCCTGTCATATAGGCGATGAGTACCAGCCATCGGTCGCTGTGAGGCTCGTCGGCATGGTCTTCCCATTTCAGGATAAGCCAGAAAACCACGGCAGTAAAGGCAGATGAGAAAGCATATACCTCACCCTCTACAGCCGAGAACCAGAAGGTATCGCTGAAGGTATAGATGAGTGCTCCCACCATACCCGATGCCTCGATGCCTACCATCTTGGCGGTGGTCATCTCTTTCCAGTCGCCGATGATGAGCTTGCGTGCCAAGTGGGTGATGGTCCAGAAGAGGAACATGATGCAGACGGCACTCAGCAGAGCGCTCATCGTGTTCACCATCTTGGCGACTTGTGTGGTATCGCTGGCAAAATGAGTAAAGAAATTACCTAAGAGCATGAAGAAAGGTGCCCCAGGAGGGTGACCGATTTCCTGCTTGTAGGCAGTTGTGATAAACTCTGGACAGTCCCAGAAACTGGCTGTCGGCTCAATTGTGGAGCAATACACGAAGGCCGCAATAAGGAAAGCGACCCATCCGAAGATATTGTCCACCAATTTGTACTGTTTCATTATTGTTTTAAAACTTAAATGTATGATTTTACTTTCTTTACGATGCCTCAGGGCATAATTCGCTGCAAAGATACTAAAAAGAGAAGAAAAGAGCGAAGTTTGCTGTTTTTTTTAGATAATATTATATTTCTCAGAAAGCCCCTACCATGAAGCGATTGTGGAACAGGTTCTGTTCATCATCGTCAGTCTTGCCAAAGCCATCCTCATCACGATAATACATACCATCAGGATTAACCTCCCATCTCACTTTGGCTATGCCATCCTCATAATCATAGATATTTTGCAACAAAAATTAAAGGATTTGGGTTAAATAGGCCTTTATCTTAATATTTAAGCCGTAGCGAAATCATAAACTCACGACCACGCAGCGGTACGCGGTAGTATTGAAAATTGGCTCTTTGATAAAGCGAAACTTCGTAGTCTTTGCGGTTAAACAGATTGTTGATATTTGCGCTTGCAGACCAGCGAGAATTGAAATCGTAGCGCATACCGGCATTCAAAAAACTGTTAATAGAGTAATGGTTACGGACTATTTCGAAGACCGATTGCGAAAAGTCGGCATACAGCCGGAGTTTACTTATAGGATAGAAATCCATTGTTAAGGAATAATAGGCATTTTTCAGCAGATTGTCAGTTGCGGAGAAGACATCAGGCTTTTTCCAACTGATATTTCCGGCCATGGTGAGTTTGGGCTGGAACCATGTCAGTCCGCTCCATTGCGCCGTGACTGAAGCATGCAAGGCATGATAGCGCAGATAATCTTCCACCTCGTTTTGAGACACAAACTCCTTATTATATGAATAATTGGTCTGTCCGCTCAAATTGATGTGGGCATCGCGAAAGTTCTTACGACATGACAGTGCCATGCTCCAGGTAGTTTTCGTGCGGTCGTTCCACACTGGAACAAAGAGCGTATAATCGGGCATATAAAGACTTTTAAGATAATGGTCGGAAGTACTGCGCGTCCAGCCGACATAAACATTCCACGAAAAGAGCGTGATGGTGTTCAGATACGACAGACGGAGATTCGCCAACGCGACACGCTGCACCGAAAGGCTGTCGATGCCTGTCGTAAATGTACGGTAGTTGTTCATCATCGTTCCATTGAACCAAGGATCGGCGTCTGAAGCATTTTGGTTATAGGCTACCGAGGTTTCCATTCGCAATAGATAACTAATTTGTTGAGTGAAATCGAGCGAAGGAGAGAATAGAACTTTTTGTTCTTTTTCTTTCCGCCAGCCACAGTGGTAAATGGTATATTCCACAGGAAGAAGTAGTTCGACGTTTCCACTGCTCCACTGAATTTGATACGATGGTTCGAGTGTGTGCAGCCAATAGGACGAAGTAGCCGTCTGTTGGGTATCGTGTAGTCGGTTGTGCTTGTATTCTATAATGTAACCCAACGTCAAGGGATTGCCCGCTATATCGAAAGCCGTGGAAAGCCGGTGGCGCATAAACCAATGGTTCAGATAATAGCTCTGCCGTTTGTATTCGTTATCTGCTGTCCAATAATCAGAAAGTCGCTCGCGCGTCTGATAGGTACGCACAATGGAAGCCAAACTATAGACACGACTTGGAGTGGTCAGGTTGACATTGGCGACATTCTGAATAAAATAAGGTTTGCGATGTATGTCCTCTCCCAAAGAGCCTAAATTGGATACATTTTGATTATAGGAGCTGACATCCTGCCATTGCCCCGAAAGGACGTTCTCCACGTACACCTTCTTGCCATTCAATTCGTAACGCACCTGTCCTTTTACTACATCTTCACAGCTCTTTTGCCTATTGTTTTCGTAAATACTGATTGTGTCGCCCGCATAATACTCGCATCGGGTGCTATCCTCACGGTTTTCTCCTTCGTGGTTGTAAAGCAGATTGAAACGTAAAGTGGAATAAGGAGTGAAAGCGTGCATATAATTCAGTCCGGCAAAATAGGAACGGTTGTTCAAGTAATAAATAGGTGAAATGGGTGGACGGCGGGTTGTAGTAGAATAGAGGAAAGGAGCTGGCAATTGCTCTTGTGCATAAATGCCCGTAAAGTTCGACATGCCATTTTGCAAGTTGCGCAATGAGGCACCTCTGTTGTTTAAGGCTCCGGTAAATAATACTTGATTTTTCTTTGCCACTTGAATCCCTATCAGACTACCGTCCCATATAGCAGGCGTTCCTCCGGCTCCCACTTCTGTGTCACCAAAAGGGCGCATTTTATAGTTCTTTTTTAATCTTATATTGAGTGTCGCATGATTACTATGAATTTTTCCTTCCAAGGCACGGATGGGCTGATTATTTTCCATAACCTGAATCGTAGATACGGCCTCAGCTGGCATATTCTGAGTGGCTTGGTTATATTGATCACCCATAAGGTCTAATCCCTCAATGTTCAGTTTATTGATGCTGCTACCCTGATACAGAATTTGTCCTGAATTCGTCACTTCAATACCCGGCATGCGTTTGAGCACATCCTCAATGCTATAGTCCTCTTTCTGACGAAAAGACTCTACATAATAGTCAAGCGTATCTTTTTTACGAATTATAGGGGCCTCTTTCACTACAACTTCATCAAGCTCATAAGGTTTTTTTTCTAACTGAACGGTATATTGATATTTATCCTTTTGAACTGAAATAATTTGTGTGGCATAGCCCATTTTCGAGAATGTCAGTTTATTTACATTCTTCTTGTATTGCAAATGAAATTGTCCGTTGTTTTGGGTGATACCATACGCCAGTAAAGAATCCGTGGCACTTAATGCCTTACATAATACATTAGCAATGCCGATGCCTTCTGTATTCGTAACAATACCCTTAAAAACGACTTCTGTTTCCTGTGCCCATACAGACAAAGGAAACAGAAATAGCATAAATAATATTTTAAAAATCTTTACCATTGTAATTCAAGCATATTACTGGGACGTTTCGGATTGTTGGCTTCCGGAGTAACCATTTGGCCGTTCTTTTCAACCCTTACCTTGAAAATCTCAATACTCAGATTATCAAAATCCTCAATGTCATTCCGATAACCGGTCAGGGCTTTCTCGCGTGTGGTTACAATCAAATCTTTGATATACCTTTTTTTATAAAGATACATGTCACTGTATTGAGGCATCTTTCCGACCCCGTTATTTGTAAAAATCCAGTTGCGACCTTCATCATGGATTTCCATGATCAGCCCAGGCAATCCTGTAAAAAGATAAGGTCCGTAAGGAAGTGCTATCGTTTCAGTGTACCATGCAATATAATTTCGACCGGCAAAAGAACAAATGGCCTTTTTGCAAGCTCTTTGATTTATTATAGAATCCCCGGATACCAATTGCCAGTCCATTTGAGGCGTTGGGTAAGTGTACTCGTAGCTTCGCAATACATCGTAAGTCTGTACCGTGGTTTTTTGTTCTTCTAAATCAGTTAGCGTAACAAAGAAAAAAGTCCATTTTTTAATAGCTTGTATCCATTCTTCACGAGCCTTTTGGTCCTTTTTATTTTGTTTGCTACTGGCTAAATAGTCATTTATTGAATCTAATGCCAATCGATTATAATCACTAAAAAGTAAGTGCTTATCTGAAACCATCAATACTGTTTGCGCTTCAGTATAATCATCCAACTTGGTAGAATCTTTGCGGAACTTTAATTCATAAAATACTCCCAACTTGGCATGATCAACAACACTCCTCTTTGATTTCTCATAAAAATCGCCACTCTCACTATATAGCCTTTGAGCCTTAATCGTGTTCGAACATAATAATATCGTAATAAATAAAACAAGGAATCTCATTCTGTTAATTTTAATGAATTCAAAAACTTCATGTGTTCCGTCGGGTAAAGTCACATGATACTTGTAAGCTGAAGCAGTCTGAGGAGCAATAAAACTACTAAGAGCAACCTATTGCTGCCAAGGAAAATAATCTTGCCTTTTTCATAGTTAAGGAGATTTAGTTACAACCGACTTCTCAAAGGTTGTATTATTTATTTTTTGATGCAGTTGGGAAGTTTGTACAATGTGTATAAACTGCATAGCCGTTGCAAAAGGTGATATAGCCAGATCTAAAACTATTACATCATTTTACTTGCAGCCACAGCAAAAATAACAAAATTTCTTCAAAACAAGCAAGGTTTGCTTGGATTTTCTGCCACTACTGTCCGATTTTAACATTTGAATAGCAGCTATTGCTGTATATAAAAGTATAAAAAGTGTGACATCGCCATCTAAAGCCTTGTAACATCAAGCAAATATTCATCCTTAAACATTGATATTGTTTTCATTGATTGCCTGATGTCTGGTATCGCTTTCGGAAAATTGTTAGGCATATTGCCTTGATGGTGATATAGATCATCTGATAAGTATTTCCGTAATACGTACTTGTTCCAATGATGCAAGTTCACTTGATGTATATAGTAGATACGCTCATCTAAAGTGGTAGTTTTATGCAAAATTTCCATATGATGAGTAAAACTAATGCCCACGAAATCTTCTATACGCAAGTCTGCTAACTCTATAGGTCTGTTAATACAAAGGAGTGTCTTTTCTCCTATTTCAACACCTTCTTCTATTTTATTTTCAAGCTGTTGTAATTGGTTCGCCATTGGCGAACCAATTGAAAGGCATTGCCATTCCTCATAGAAGATACGCATTTTCTTCAAGTTACCAGAAGAAAAACCTCTTAATCCTGGTAATTCATGTTGCAGCCTGTCACTAATAGTATCAAGAGCCTTTGCGCCCCAATGTGCTTGCTGTAAATTGATAGACACATAACGTCCTATACCATAATATAAAGACAATTGTATGGCATTACTTGACTGGCTCGCCTGTGCTTGAGCTCGCAAAATAGCCCCTTTTATGGTTTGGACAGCTTTATCTACTGTTATATTGCTTCCTTCCATTATACTCTATTTTGATATTATTTGCAAAGGTAGTGCTTTTAGCCTTTAAGCCACTATTACACAAACCCTATTTTAAAAAGAACGTAAAATCAATAGTATTATTGCGATGATTGTACTTTTAGTAATCGCTTCACTCGTTGTACGGTACTTACCCCTTTACCACTTAACTTCGCCACATCCCGAATGGAATACCCCTTGCGGAGTAAACTTACTATTATATTCTGCGGCACAGGAGAAATGATGTAGATTCAATTATAATAGAAGAACTTGCTTATTATTGTTTTTTCAGCCATTTTTTTACACACCTTATAGCTCTGATTTGTTCGCTTTCGCTAAACTTAGAATCGTCATTCGTTTCATTTCCTTCCAGAACAGCTTCATAAAGAACAAGAAAATAAAAATCGCAAGGGTTTATCATTCGTTCCATAATTAGTGGAACTATTTGTTTTCCCATTGATTTGAGAGGAATGAACTCAGGCAATTTTGCATATGAATGTATGCTTGCACTGTATAGTGTCTTAGGGTTATGGTCTATTGCAAAATTCCATTTATCCACTAAAACTGCAAAACGATTTCTTATGCTATCTGGTACTTGTGAAGCCAATTCTTTTATTTTCTCTTTCTCTGTATTTGTTAGAAAATCCCTTGCTGATAGGCTGTCTTGTTTGTTGTCAGCATTGGAATTCCAAATGTTCTCTGGTTCATGTACAGTTTGCAATGGTACTTTAACAATAGAGTCAGAAGCCACTTTCTCATAGTCATTTGGTGAGTGATTGGTTTGCTCTACAAAGGTTTTAAATAGAAAATTTCTTCCCCAACCATTACCAAATATAACATCTAATGGTTCCCCTGTATCTTTCCATATTCTGACTCTTGCTGCAAATCCAAAATCAAATTTAACGGCAGTACTATCATATGTAAAAGTTACAGTATAGTACTTTCTTCCTATCTGTTTTTTTATTTCAGGAAAGCTGTCCCCATAATCCTCCTTTTGGAAAACTTGAACATCCGATACGTTAGCCTCTTTAAAAAATGGAACATACGCAGGACCAAAGGTCAAAGCCACGTTTCTTGCGCTATTTACAAGAGTACTATTGTCTAAGACCTCTGGTCGCTTGCATGAACTCAAGAATAGTGTACATAATACCGCTATTCCCCAAACTACAATTATTATAGATGTTTTATTTTTCATTGTTTGATTTGATACAATTAAAACTCTCTACTACACATTTCCCTTTGCCATTTTTTGACACCACTTTTATAAGAGTATAGTCATAGCTTGATCCATCTGCTGGTGGATTGGCATATATGGTCTTCGTAGCCAAAAGTTCGTACTCGTATCCTTTCTCGTATGTAAAGCCTTCAATTCCGTTGAACTCGCATGGCTCCCAAGTCTTTTCTCCCTTTTCTTTTATCAACATACATTCGTGTGGTGTACCCGTCATACCGGTACATTCTCCTGTTGTGGCAGAAACATATAGAGTTACAGTCTTCTGCTTGTCTTTAGGTTCATCGTCATCATTTAAACAGCTTGCAAACATTGTAAATACTGTTAACAAAATGAAGAGAATCCCGATTCTTGTTTTGATTTTTTTCATAATTTGAAATTTTTAATGTTTATATATGTGTGAAAATATAATTATAATTGACTGTTTGAATGCAATCTTTAATTTGCATTTCGCATGAACATGTTACCAATGACTTGATTATGTCTTTGCCTTCTTATTTTAAGATTGCACTTTCACTATTTTGATGTTTGTAATCTGGTGACTTTGATGTCTTCTTGCCATAGTCAAAACTATAAACAATTTTCAGATTTGCATACTGATTATAACTACGACTTTGATCTATTTGTTTGAAAGAATAATATGATGCAGATAATTCATTTACAATGTTATTCTTCATCATGAATAAATTGTTTGCATTAGCTTCGATAGCCCAATTCCCATGATTCCACATTGCCGATAGTTGATACCGCCAAAATGTCTTTCTGTTAATCTGGCTGTCTATCAAATCTCTTGATGGTGACGCTATGGATGCACCAAAAGAAAAATCCCCAACATAGTAGTTTATCATAGCAGTCCCAGAGAATGCAGACAAATTACGATGCTCAGCTCCTCCTCGAACTAAATGTCCAACCCATTGACCGGATAACTTCATATTAAGTGTACCAGAAGGTTTATAGGTTATAGACATATCTGCACTGGGACGATGATAGACACAGTCATCTCTAAAAGTGCTAATAAGATGCCCATCTCGAATATAGTAATCCGAAATAATCGAATGATTTTGATAAAAGTATGACACTCCCGTTTGCAAAGCGAATTTGTTAAGGTTCAATGTATGGCTTAATCTCGGATTCAAAAGAATTGAATTGTCCATCTTAGGATTACCTTTGAGAATGATTATAGGGTCAATCTGCTGTTCTACATTGTTAATCGTATTTATTCTCGGATAAGTATTTCCCAAAGCGAACATAAATTGAAGTTGCTGTACTTTATCTATCTTATATGTAGCTCTTGCCTGAAGTCTCGGTGTAAGATGATTGATAGACTTCATCCCCTCCAAACGATATGTTAGAAATGACAGTCCAGGATTAATATCAAAGAAAAAACTCCCTAAACGTTGGGAATAGTCTGCAAAAAGGATGGTTTCGGACGAATGCAAATTTTGATTATATGCAGAAGTCCCAATGTATTCGGAATCACTAATTCTCATGAACTCGTATAAACTGAAAGCCAATCTATTTCTATGACTGAACGCCATAGAATAGTTTACATTCGCTTTGATGTAATAATAATCTTCCTTGACAAGTGAACGAAAAGACACATTATCATCGTTATAGAGACGGTCATAATCGTTTCGAGAATAATATCCATCAAAAACATAATCCAACGATTTTGTGTTAGAAAATGTGTGCAATCCGTAAAAATAGACACTTGGACGATAAGATTTGTTTCGAGTGTTAATGTCCAAAATGCTACCGTTCTTGATTGCTGCATCAGTTTTCCAATACTCCGTCATTCCATTATTGACACCGTTTTTTGAGGCATTCCATGCCATACCACCTCTAAGCATCCAAATATATTTTCTTCCTCGGTTGCTGATTGATGCCTGTACATATTCTTCCGTTTGCCTATTGTCAGCATTATTGTAATGCTGCAGTCTATTCAGTTGATAATCAGGGAAAATAAAAGTCTCATTCTCGTCCATAGACGATTTTGGATTTTCCAAAGAATATCCAGCCCAAAGGTTCAAACTTTTGGTTCCTGTGACAAATTTCGAAATAAGATTGTAATCACCATAGAGATAGCCTACATTCTGAGACGCATCAAGTTGCGTGTAGCCACCATTGTTGAGTGGTTTCATAATTATGTTTATAGCATATGCGTCTTTTGCATATTTACCAGTCGGCACATCAAAATATTCCACTCGAGAAACGTCCTTCGGTCTTAAAGACTGTACCTCTCGAAAATCAACTTCACGCCCATCTATATAGAGAGTCGCAGCCCCATTGGGAGTCGTCACACTTCCAGTCGAACGCTCGACAGACACTCCCGGAATCATGAGATTGCTCAACAGGTCATAACCAGTTACAGCATGTTTACGTTGCTCTTTTGTAGGAATAGCAAGGATATGATCACCTTCTCTTGTAAGATAAGATGACTTTACAACAACTTCACCAAGTTCTTTGCCTTGAATAAAAGTTTTGGTTGTATCTGGTTTTTGTGCATAAGTTACGTGTAGGCACAAACTCATTATGATGACTAACAATGCTTTCATCTATTTCTTCCCTATTTTCCAAGAGACTTGAACTTCTTGGAATGCACTTTTTATTTCTATATTTACATGCTAAAAGTTATACCATTCTCAGTGTCCCATGCGCGAGGTATCTACCTCCTTGACCGTCTTCTCCTTGTAGCCACCAAACTTATAGATAACTGCGAAGGTGACAGATGCCCAGTTGTAGTTGATCTTCATACGGTAGTCTTGGTTGCCTTGCACGGAACGGGTGTCGTATAGGTTGTTGAAGATGTTGTTGCCATTAAGGCGCAATCCCCATCTTCCATCATGCGACGACCATTGCAGTTTGGCATTCATTCTGAAGATAGGACTTATGTCGTAGACTCCTTGTATGGCTTTCGACTGAAAGAAAGGGTTGAGTATGAGGCGCAAGTCTTGAGTGTTGCATAGTTTTACAGATGCCGTGCCTCCAAGTATAACAGAGAGTTTCTTGCGATTGAATGGCAAGTCGAAGAAATTACTGCTCTTGTCGTGCTTGTAGGTTCCTACAGCAAACACATTGCCATTGAGCCATTTGCCTGCACTGAATATGGCTGATGCTTGCAATCCAAAGCTATTGGAATAGTCGAAGTTGGTTTCCTTCATTATCACTGCCATGCGGTCTGTGGTTTGATATGGCAACTGCACAGAATAATCAGGTTTCAGACTTGCAAAAGCCATCAGCGTATAACGTCGCTTTATCTGCCACATCAGATTGACATTATAATAAGAGAAGGGTTTCAAATCGGGATTGCCATGTATCTCGGTGTATGTGGACGAGTAGAACACATTGCTCATAGTGGACCAATAACTCGGGAACTCAGAGTTGGAACTGAATGATAGATTGAGCAAATGGTTGTCGTTGACGTTCCACAAAGCATTGAGCGTAGGATATACGCGCCATTTATCCCATATGGGAGAGTGATATTGCTCGGCAGCAACAGATGCTTCAAGACTAATAGCCTTGTTTATCTGCTTGCTGAAACCTGCATATATGTTCCATATACGCTCGTTGAGGTCCACGCTGCTTGTCCCATCGGGCAAAACGCTCCCATCCTTGTCTATTGTGGTCTGATAACTCTTGTTACTTGTGAATTGCCCTTTCACGCCATACGACAATCCCCAGCCATGTGACAAAGAATGGGTTTGGTCGGCTGTGAACATCCATTTGTTGATGGTCTGCTCGCTGCCACTTGTCAGGTTGCGTTCAGTTTCATTTTTGTTTTCCGTAGTTATCGTACCATCGAGGGCTTGTTGCTGAGGCGTGCGATAGTAAGTGTACGAACCGCTAAGGGTTAGTCCGAAAGGAAGCGCGTAGTTAACATCCACATTGTGCAGATATTCATGACTGTCACGATGCATTCCGCTTATGCTTGAACCTGTCGTGCGGCTGTTTGAGTTTGTCTTGTCCCATTGTCCCGTATAGGCTACGTCAAGACGATTGTTCTTGCTAAAGGTGTAATTCATCCCCAGTCGGTAGTCGTGTGTAATGCCAAACGACTTCTGCCCGGTTTCATCATTATAGTGTATACGATTGTTGCCAAGCGGATGATTGGCTTTGCGTGAAGACTCACCGTATGAATTGCCGTTTACATTTTTATATTGTGCGTCAAGTCCAAACTTGCCTCTTTGCAAGGAAAGATATAAATTACCAAACTCATTGGCGTATTTGTTTTGCCGCATGCCACCAATGATTTGTCCCGAAAGCTGATTGGTACCGGCGTAGTCTTTCGTGACGATGTTGATAGCCATGCCACGCACATGATAGCGAGCAGGGGCAGACAGCATCACCTCGGCTTTTGACAACTGTGCGGCTGGCATTGCCTTCAAGCGTTCAGTAAGTTGCTCTTGCGTCAATGTGGTGGCTTGTCCGTTGATAATCAACGTTACTTCATTGCCCGAGAAAGATATGCTGCCTGTAGCATCGCTGACACCAGGTATGCGTGTCAATGCCTCGTAAGCGTTGTCGGCAGGCAATTGTTTTAAGAGTAGCGGCATATTGTACGACAGCATACCCCGCTCTGCCTTGACAATGGGGCGAGTACCTTTTACCATCACTTCTGGAAGATTGTGCAACATTGTCTCCATTGTGAGCGAATCCGTTTGCGTCCGAGTTTGAGCTTTCACGTTAGCAACAGAAAGCAAAAATAATCCTAAAAAAAATATCTTGTTGGTCATATTTTATCTTTTTAAGTTATCTTTTTCTATGTTATTCAAAAGTACGAAAAACAATCCACAAACGAGAATGTTCTGCTATACGTATTATAGTAGTGTATTACCCTTTGTTGATTCGTTCTACCAATTCGCAGTGAAAGCATATGAACGAACTGTTGAGTGCTTCAAACTATTGAACCGGTCACAATTTGTGACCAGTTCTGCCATTTCCTCCTTAGTTAGTTGAAAACGGAAACGTTCAGGAAATCTCTCCATATTACGTTTAACAGCTTGATTTTACACCTTAGTTTCCACTCCGTAAAGTTCAGCCAAGTCTCTGTCTATCATAATCTGCTATTTTTAGTGTTCTTTATATTCAAAGACGAAAGAATGATAAAAGGGTAAACTACTTTTTCCAATATTTTTCAGCCATAGGCTGCAACCTTTCCTTTATAACTTCCATAACAGTCTTGAAATCAAGAGTTTCTTTCCATTGAATCTTTTTCAGAAATGCTTTCCAGCGAACTATACGTGCTGCGTCTGTCGCAAAACTTTCTGTAAACAACTGCAATTCGGGATTGTATGTAAGCCCTCTATTATCGAAAGTCGCCTTAATCGCATCATATAATGTGTCATCAGACAAGTCTCTCTTTGTCAGGAGTTGGTAACAGTCGAAGAAATCTTTCATGCGACTGTTGAGCACATCTCGGTCTATCATCGTATGGAATTTCTCGGCAACAACAGTCTCCAAGGAATATGCCTGTATGTTCACAGATGGAATGTCAGGCAAAAGCAATGGGAAGTCAATAGTTGTTGGATATGGAGTTACAACATCACCAAAGCCAATGTCAACAGACATGTTATAAGAAATGGTATCCATGTGGGCAGTAAAATAGAATCGGGTGCCAGGATATTTCTTTTCGACGGTGATAGGTTCTAACTTGATGCTGTCAACATCAAACGATACTCCATCCTCATCGCATACAATGCCCAAAAATTCCTGGAACACATGCGCAAGGAAATCCCTATCACGGCTAATTCTATCTGCCATGAAATCAACATCTACTGTAGGACGTGCCTCAAGTCCGTTCATAGCATAAAGCAAAGAGCCACCTTTCAGCAAAAAATTGTCCTTGTATTGACTAACAGATACTCTGTAAAGCAACCTTTCGTTGAAATATCTTGCCAAGAGATACATATATTTATAGCCAGTCTCATTCATCAGATTGAGCAAGCGGGTCTTAACAGACTTACCGTAGTTTTTCTTTCCCATCTTATTCTATAGCTATTTCAAGATAATTTTTCAATGTATTAAACACTCTGAGGCGTTGGGCGTAATCCTGCAAACGAGTGAGATTGCGATTGGGCTTTCTCAAATAAGAACGAATCACTTCCGCACAAACATCAAGCCCCAATTTGTTTCTGTATTTCACTGCATCACAAACACTTCGCTCCAAGTCGGTTATGCGAACATGAAAACCGGATATTTCTGCTTCCATAATGCCAAACTTCAAGTTCTCCTTCTTCCAATAATACAGCTCTATCGGAAGCGTATCTGGTATCACCACCTTCCGCTTGTTGGCGATGGCTATACAAAAAGCAGGTGGAACAGTTGTCGAAAGCTGATGGTAAGCCCACGCATTGTACAGGCATACAATACCATTAGGTACAATCCGTTCCACATCAATCATTGTATTAAGCAAAGCATCGGGAACGGCATATATGCCATGACGCAACTTTATCAAGTCGCCACGCTCCTTAGCTCTCAACAGTCGTTTATACTCTGACAGATGAGATATATCAGTAGTGGAGATAGTGCCACCAAGTGCTGCTACTTTGCAAACTATATTGCTCATTTCACCTCTTATTAAATGTCATTACAACTGCAAAAATACAATAAATTTCGAGAATACGGTAAGATTCTACGGATAATTTCATAAAATACCGCACATTTTTGCATATTTTCAGAGTCCTAATTATATTTGAGATGATAATAAACTCTAAAAAACATGCAACAATGCAGTATTCTAAATTTAAAATTGTATTTTTGCC
Source organism: Segatella intestinalis (assembly GCF_029348455.1). Classification (NCBI taxonomy): domain Bacteria; kingdom Pseudomonadati; phylum Bacteroidota; class Bacteroidia; order Bacteroidales; family Prevotellaceae; genus Segatella; species Segatella intestinalis. The sequence goes on along the minus strand of NZ_JARJVV010000023.1, from coordinate 9,496 downwards.
ACCAAGATGACAAAGAGTTGTTTGACAATCAAACGTATGCAAATTGTAGAAATTAGAACCGTTGCTAAATCATTACCTCCATTGAGGTGAAAAACTCATAAATCGCTCATTCTAAGCTATTCGGCAGATTTTAGCGTAATTTTTTTCAAAAAAAAATCGTAAATTTGCAGCGAGAAATAAAAACTTGAAGAATAAACAACATAAAAATGAACTTATGAAGAAAATCTCGTTGATAGTGATGAGCTGCATAATAGCTTGCGGACTGCTCGCCAACCACGGCATCGTGAAGGGCGGAGAAATGTCGCCTAAGGTAGAGGACACGGTATCGATTGACAAGAAAATCACTGATAGTCAATGGCTATCGAACAACTCCGACACGTTGGAAGTGGACACAGCTGGCGAAGACTCGGTGGTGAATGTGGTGGCCTACTTCTGCAAGGGCGACACCTGCGAATACTGGATATATGAGAATGAGTGGAAGGTGAACGGCAAGGACACGGTGAAGACGCTCGACGTATCCACCCAGGTGCGCCTCGTGGTAAACGATTCCACCAGCAAGGGCTATAAGATGAGCTACACCTTCCTGGACGTAAAGGCCGATTCGGTGGGCGACAACTTCCTGGACAAGATGATGACCATGGTAGCGGAGCGCACCGCCAAGAGCGTGATAGGCACCACCATCAACTTTGAGACCGATGAATACGGTCGCATCACCAAGATTACCAATCTCTCGCAAATCAAGAAGCAGGCAAAGGCTCTCTTCAAGGCGAGCATGAAGGACATCGCCGCTATGCCCATCATGCAGGAAATGAAGAAGGCGATAGGTCTTGACTTCATGAAGATAGGCAACCAGGCTAACACCGACGAGGTGGTGGAGGGCTACCTGGAGGAGCTGAAACTGCTCTTCGCCTACCACGGAGGCCAATATGCCGTGGGCGAGCATCACGAGCACGAGGATGCCACTAAGGATAGCTACGCCAACGACACTTATATCAATGCCAGCATAGAGAAGAATGGCAACTACACAATCTCCTGCGAGGTGGTCAGCGTGATACCAAAGGAGACCGTGAAGGAGGTGATGGGTGGACTGATGGGTGCCTTCATGGAAGGACTGAAGGGCAAGAAGACCGCGGACGGCAAGGATCATGATGGCAACATCAAGGACTTGGACGACGAGTTTAAGAAGGAGATAGACAAGGCAGTTGACCAAGATGCCCAGACCTCGGAGTATCTCAGTGTGACCTGCTTCGAGGATGGCTGGCCTAACAGCGTGTTGAAGCAAAATAAAACTGTGATGGCTGGCCGTGGCAAGCTGAAGCAGAAACTCATCGAGGCTTGCCGATTCGCACAGCGCGAGAAATGATGAACTATTTCGACCTGTACAGATTGAAAGTTTTCTAACTGTACGGTTGAAACGGGCTGAAAGCCCAAAAGCTCTTAGCCCAGGGCATCGCCCTGGGTATAAATGTATTATTTCGGTGTGAGGCCTTATGCGGCACAGGACAAAATGATTCAGGTATTGATTCTATCAAGCTTGAAGAATATACGGCAGTTTTGGGAAATAGAGTCAGCTTGGATTCCATAGCTGGAACTTATATCGGTTGAGGATATATTTTTGCAAATATGACCTACAATATACTCTATCGGAGTAAAAAGCTCAATAACATTATTCTCAACTAAATCTTCTATTGAAGATTTTACAAATTCCCAAAGCCTGGATGCCTCATATTCTTCATATGGATGTTTCATTCTTTAATTATTTCATTTTCTGTTTCAATGATGATATTGACCTATCAAATAAGGCGACATTTATTTTCGACACATTATAATAGCCTACACTTATATCTTTCAATAGAATATCCTTCCACATTAATTGATTTTCTTGAATTCCCTTCAATTTAATAGTATCTGGTTTTATAGGAATTTTGTTCTTTGTAAGAAGCTCGTTAATTTCTTTAATTAGTTTCGAGTTTTGAAAACGAAGATTATATATACTATCCCCTAAAAGACTTATATTTCGTTCATTTTTACAATAAAAGAAACCACTTAAATAGATACATGAAGAATCTTGATATTTAAACAAATATTCGATTTCTTCTGTTGTATAGTTGATTGACAACATGTATCCTTTAGGTACACAGAGTTCGAAAGTTTTATTATTTAATTGTAACTTGACTTTTTTGAGTTTCTCCTTAGGCAAATTATAATTTGCAATTGCAGAAAATGTTACTAATAATAAAAATAATAATAATGTAAACTTTATTTTCATCTGTCCTATATTTTTAATAACAACATGTTCGTACGATGAAATATGTAACCAATTTCATCGTACGAATTATTTTACTTTTTATACCAATATAGCGAAATTGGAGTATTTTTGTCTGCTAAAATATGATTTTAGACTTACTCTTCTGTAAATATTTTCACCTAATCATTCCATTCCTTTAACAATTTATTGTTGACATATCCAGAAAAGATTTTTTCACAAACTATATATGTAGAATCATTCATCATACGCATATAATAGTGTTCCTGTCCCAAAGTATGTGTCTTAAAAAATACTAATTTGTAGCTTCCGTTTAATGGATGTGATAGAGCTTGGATTTTTACAGAATCTTTTGAACTGTACAATTCCCATGTTCCATTAGATTCTTTTATAGACTTTTGATAATAATACCAATCTTTTTTAAGAGAATCTTCATCTATGTCTTCATCTAACAATGTTTTACCTTTAAAATCTATCTCTGGTGTTCTGAGCAAAGGAAGTTCAACATTCTTATTAGAAAAATTAAAGTTTATGCTACTAAACTCAATTTTTGTATTTCTATTTATAACAAGACTGTCAAGAACCATATTCCAATACCCATATAAACGAATTTCCACTTTTGTATGCGAAAATGTACTTGTCATATATGCAATAGTTAGAATAACCACAGCAATGATAAGAAGGAATCGTTTTCTACTCTTCAATAAGAGGTTTGTATCTTTTATTTTTTGCATCATATCTTCCCATTCTTTTTAATATTTGATTTCCAAGAATTTGTATATTCTTGTCTCTTGTTGAATTATTGCATTCAAAGGTAGTGCTTTTAACCTTTAAGCAACTATCACACAACCCCTTTCTTTGAAAAGAACGTAAAATCAATAGTATTATTGCGATGATTGTACTTTTAGTAATCGCTTAACTCGTTGTACGGTACTTACCCCTTTACCACACCACTTTGCCACATCCCGAATGGAATATCCCTTGCGAAGCAGACTTATTACTTCCCTATATTCGGCTTTCATCTGTTCTTCCCTATTTTCCAAGAGACTTGAACATCTTGGTGATGCACTTTTTCTTCTGTTCCATGTTTGGGTGAACATAGAGATTAAGGGTTGTTGTGATGTTGGCATGACCGAGCAGTACGCTTACGGTCTTGTAGTCGCAGTTGCTTTCAATGCAGCGTGTCGCAAAGTTGTGATGCGCAGTGTACCATTAATCAGGTGAAACAAGAGCTGAATGCCACATCAAAAAATGTGCAGGACTGACTTCACACAATGGGTAAGAATCCTCAAAAGAAGATTGTCACCCATCGCTTCGAGCCAACTTCAAAGTATGTTCTTCTTTTCATTGGAGGCTTGGCTCTATCTCTTGTCATCTCCATTTGGGGCAACCTAACCCAATGGCGAGAGCATCAAGCTTGGGAGGTAGCAGACTTGAAATATCGGGCATTGAAGATGGTTCTTCCATCTGACGACCCCAATGTTCGATACATCGAAAGTCACAATATGACTTGGCAAGAAACATGTCTTATTTGGTTTCATATATGAATTCTATTGTTTCATAGTGTTTTCTATATTCTTTTTTTAATTTTACGACCCTATTATTCTTATCATAAGTAAAGACACATGTATATGAAATAATGACGTCAGACATGTTTGGCTTATATGTATAACTATATTGAGTAATAAGACAATCCTTGACTATAATTTCAATACTTAACACATAGTCAACACTGGCATCAAGATATGTGTAATACTTATTGATATTTTGTATAGAAATCTTTTTTTGTTCCCCTATTGGCTTTGTAAATGACAAGATTTCGCTTGGGTCATAACTTGATAAAATATCAGCAATAACACATGCATCCTTATATATGACCTCGGGATATTTTAGCTTTATTCCATAATCTGTTAGGCTATTAGATTGATTTAAAAATATCTTTTGACGCGTTTTGTCATCTGTGGACAATTTAATCAATCTACCCTTTTTATTATATACCCCGATTTTTTTCCCGTGTAGAAATAAACTTCTCTCTAACTTATAACCATTACTTAAAATGTTTACAACAGTCTGTGATTTCAATTCCAAACTGTTTAGAATTGAAATCACAGAAAGTATTAATATCGCGCAAAATCTCATTACTAATTTTTATTTAGTTCCTTGCTTTAGAATTTCTGTTCCAAGTTCAATACTTAACATTATGCAATTTTTTGCATAATACTTCCATACTGCGAAAGTACGGAAGCATTTGTATGGGGGAAAAGACAAGGAGTTATTTCAGGCTTTTGTCAAGGATTTCAAGAAGAATGGTAGGGTCCTCGTGGATTTGCTCAGCAGTGAGTCCTCTCTTTTCCACTTCTTCAGCGACGGCAGGATAGTCCTTGAATTTATCCTTTATCTTTTTCAACAGTTTCTTTTGAGAGTATTTTTCTCTTTTGGAATTAATTTTTTTATCCTCAAATAACATCCAATAGTAAACATGCTTGCCGCTATCAACCATATAGTGATATGCCCTACAGTCTAAATAAACGGTAATATTTGTCCATATACCAGTAAACGACCTGCTGTGGGTGGAATTGTCAAAAGCAAATGGTTCCATATAGCCAGTGACATGTTTTCCCTTGAAAACTTCAGTTGCCAAAAATGGAAATTTAGGGTCGTCATCTATAAGGATGAAAGTGCGTTTCTTGCCGTCTTGGAGAGCATTATCCACCTCAAGGGATTTAATGTCTACGATTTTGTATTTTACATCCTTACCATTTTGTGTTTCACTGAAATAGATGTTTTTTTTCATGAAGTGGATGTCGTTCTGCAAATAGCCGTTGAGCACAGTGCCGTCTTTGAGCGTCAGCACGGCCTTAGACCATACGACTTTGGGTTTCTTGGCGTTTGCCGTTATCGCAAACGAGAAAGCCATGAGGAAGATGATGAAAAATAGTTTCTTCATAAGCGAATAATTTTATGGTTTTTAATGCGCCAAATTTAATACTTTTTTTCTTAACAAGCAAATGTTTGAGGTCTTTTTTTTAGAAGAATCAATCTCGTTATATAATGAAAAATCAAAGTGTGAAAATGCTTCCATACTGCGAAAGTACGGAAGCATTTGTATGGGGGAAAAGCCAAGATTATTTTATAACATAACGGAAGATGTCAAAGCGAGAAAAGCCAATGCTTTCGAGAATCTCCCTACTTTTGATTTGATTGCTTTTATTGTTGTAGTTTTTTATGAGAGGAATTCTGATAATGGTCTTATCTGCATACCCATTGTCTACAAGCCATTTGAGATTGGCTAATACAAAAGAGTTGTCCTTGCCTGTGTATTGCTTGTAAATAAACTCGTCCATATCTTTGATGTCAATCACTAAAAGGTCAGCAAATTGAGCAACTTTAAAGATATTTTTGTTCGGTACATTCAATGAAGATTCTATGGTGATTTTCCATTCCTCTGGCATTTTTCGAGTAAACTCACTTATAAAATCAGCGTACAGCAGTGGCTCACCACCACCAAAAGTAACTCCTCCACCCGTAGCCAAAAAATAAATATTGTCAGGCATCAAGCGTTCTATCAGTTTATCAACAGTAAGCTTACATTCTGGAGATTCTTTGAAGCATTGGGCGTTTATGCAATATGCACATCTAAGTGGACATTCATGAAATGCAACGAGAGTAGTGATGCCGTCACCGTCTGTAGCCAAGCGGTGACGGTCAATTCCTATCAATGGTGCTTCTAATGGTGGCATAAGTTACTTTAGCATAATATCTATTGGTATCATAATTTTCGCACATGTCGGCTTGCCGTCTTTTAAGGCTGGCTTCCATTTAGGCATCGCTTTAACAAGTCGTAACACTTCCTCTTTCATCTCTTGAGGACAAATTGTTATGACTTTAACATCGGCAAGACTGCCATCCCCCAACACATAGAAAGAAACATTTATGCGCTGCTGATATGCTCCTTGTAAAGTTTCAGGTACACATAAATTTTGTTCTACAAAATGTAGCAGGGCACTGTTGCCGCCAGGATAGAATGGCCCTGTGTCAAAATCTTTATTTTCAACAACCATTTTTCCTTCCTGTTTTTTCTTGCGACGCTTCTTCGTTTTAGGCTTTTGTGGTGCAACTACAACCTCTCCTAAAATATTATCGTCTGCTTCCGTTAGGCAAAGCGTGTTAAAGCCTTTCAAGTCCAGTTCGCTGAATGAATAGACCTTGTTTTTATAACCAATATATTCCAATCGTAGCGTGGAATCCCTTGGAAAGGTAACAGAAAAGTTTCCGTCAATGTCTGTAATGCTGCCGGGTCGTTTGTTTCCTGCAACAATAATTACACCAACAATAGGAGTTCCGTCAGCTTCTTTCACACATCCATTGATTGTAACTTGTGCTCTTGCTGGCAGAGAGTCTGCTGCGATTACTTCATTACCAATAGGTACAGACGGTGACGAAGTTTGGGCATATACATTGTATGGGGGCGCCAAAATGCCAATGGCAACACCTGTAACACAAACAGCCTCTCCCATGCGTTTGCGTAAAGACAATTCCGACTCTATATATTTTCTTTCAGTCTCGCATGCTGGACATGTTCCACTGCAATGTCCTTTGAAGTGGCAAACTCTTGGCTCGTATGCAATGCCATTCATGTCAGCAATCTTTTTTCTGACAGCTTTCAGTACGTCGCAAATTTTTCTACCCCTATCCATAATATTACTAAATTTAACCTCACAAAGTTACACCATAAAAACGGCAATTCCCTCGTTTTATTGCATTATCTCACCCCTCCCACGCAAATTGGGTATAAATCATGCTGTGGAAACTTCTCGCAGCCGATATAGAGCGTGTCGAAGGCATCGGTGCCATCGGTGCGGTGTTGTTTTTGACTTCTTCTTGTTTCTTTTCAATTATCATATCTGTAATCCTTTCGACTCCAGATAATTTTAATTTGTTCCTTCCTTTAGGATTTCTGTTCCAAGTTCAATACTTAACATTATGCAATCTTTTGCATAATCATATTATTTTTCACTTACGACGAAGCTTTATATACAAGCCCAAAAATATTATCGTATTTATGGCAAACCAAATAAAATTTATAGTAACACCAGTATCGAATATCTGGTAAACCATATTTATGATAGCATCATTATCTATAGTTTCTACCTCGTATTTTATACTAACATACGCATTTACCACAAAGATAGCATAAACAAAAACCATTAGAAATGATATAATCAAGTAAATTATTAACAGTTTCTTCATAAACAATCATCTATTAAAATCCTGACTACTACTATTGCTTCCACTTCCAAAAGAACCAAAACCATTCCCACTTGAAGAAGAACGTGTATTTGAATTGCCTTTTTTATTGGACAGTAGTGAATTATGATAAATCGAGTTATTTCATTAAAATTGATTTATTATTGTAGCCATAGCCGATAATCTTGACATCTACTTTTGAATGGATTAAAGTTGGTGAACCTTGTATCTTGTATTGGAAGTAGATTGTATCTATTTTCTCTGTTGTGGCTATTTTGAGAGTTTTAACTTGATTGAATATTTCCATTGTTATCTTTTTGAATTTTTTATTGTCGCAAATAACCACTCTTTTTTTTACAATATATCCTCGTTGGTCTGTCTTGTACTCAATAGCAACGTATGCCTCCAAATTATTTTTTTGAAACTCAATAGGATATTTACATTTTCTTTTCAATTCGTTTATAAACAACTCTTTATTTCTATAGTCAGGATTACTTGTGCTTACTTGGCATACATCAAATAGTTGCGGAGATGTTCCCACAAGAGACACATTAGTATTGGAGTTGCATGAACCAAATACTACCAAAACTGTCAATAATATAATACCCACTAATTCTTTCATCTTTATTCTATATGATTTTATCTATGACTCCACTTTAAAAAGTGGATTAAATTTGAATTAAACATATGCCTTGGAAAGCCTTTATGCAATCCTCGGCGTTAACTAACTCTGGCAACCAGTTGGCGAACGAGTTGTTTATGCAACGTGAAAATGCCTCCTGTAGCCTAAATATAGCCCCAAAGTGGGGCGATTCGCTCTTTGAACTATTTGTTGCCATCTTGGAGAAACCAAAACACTTTTTGCCTAAGTCCTTAATGGATGCACCTATGTGATATACACAGTTCGCTGCTCTCCTTTTTTTCTATTTTATTTGTCATATTTATATTCATTTTTCCAATATCACAAATTGTGACTTTGAACATTACCATATTTAACAGCATTCAAAGGTAGTGCTTTTAGCCTTTAAACTACTATCACACAACCTTTTTTTTTGAAAAGAACGTAAAATCAATAGTATTATTGCGATGATTGTACTTTTAGTAATCGCTTCACTCGTTGCACCGTACTTACTCCTTTACCACTCAACTTTGCCACATCCCGAATTGAATATCCCTTGCGGAGCAGACTTATTACTTCCCTATATTCGGCTTTCATCTGTTCTTCCGTTTTTACAGAGCCTACCTTGCGTCCGAGTTTTCCACCTTTCTCTATATACCGCTTCCTTCCTGACTGCAATCGGAAGAAGATATTATCACGCTCCAATTGCGCACAGGCTCCTTCAAACGGATTTCCTTCTTCTTTCGTCCCATTTTATTTCCTTTCTTTTCTGATATATATCCTTTTGTCACTGATTATCAAGTATTTAACTTGCGATACAAAGATAATACAGCGAGGGACAAAAACGAGACAAAAGTGGGTAAACAGCTAATCAATTTCAAGAAGCACTTCATGGCGATTTAACGAAGCGCTTTCTTAGCTGCTGACGAAGCGCTTCTTTAGAGTGTAACGAAGCGCTTCATTAAGGTGTAACGAAGCGCTTCGTTAGGTCATGTGATAAACGACACTCTGCGACACTCTTCGACATCTTCCTTGTCTGCATTTCGTATCTTTGCGCGCGCGTACCTTTATATATTATAGAACTTCCGCATGTTTGCCCCACACGCCCTGAAGTGTCAAAGCTCTGATAAGCAGCATGCCCTGAAGTGTCAGGAGCTCTAATAAGCAGCACGCCCTGAAAGGGCAGAAGCTCTTAGCCCAGGGCAACGCCCTGGGTATAAAGGCACTCAGCAAGGCGCCCTGTAAGGTAGGGTGTTCAAAATTCGAATCAAAAATCCGGTATAAAAAATGGTGTTATTTTGGTGCAGCTAAGTTACTGATTTTTAACACTTTAATATACGAAATAGTTCTTTGAAAATTTGCAT
>NZ_JARJVV010000022.1:0-48088 GCF_029348455.1 Segatella intestinalis | reverse complement strand
GCAGATGTTGAGCGTCTGACACACGTCCTGCGTGTCGAGCCACTTGTTCATGGTCTTGTCCTCACTGCGCTCACGGATTCTGTCCATGCGCTTCACGAAGTTCTCCAACTGGGCATCAAGATTGTTGAATGCTTCTTCCTCGAATACGATGAATCCCATACTTTTCTTTTTCTAAGTTAATACTATGTTATATGTCGCAAAGCTCCACGCATATGCTGTGCTCCACGTTTGTGAGTGCAAAGATAAGGCACGGCAATCTAAAAACAAGCGTTTTCAATTTCTGTGGCAGTATGTTGCCGGGGTTTGCCGACTTCAACGCCAAAATCAACAAGAAAAACTTGCACGACTGCAACGAATACATGAACAATGATGAGTTGAGAAATACGTTGAAGTTCTCACAGCTATCTCGGTATGCAAATAAGCAAGCCACAACTAAATTGCCACGTTACACCCAATCAGTTGCATGGCTGCACTCAGTACACTTACTTTGCACCCGACAATCGGTCAATGGTGCAAACCGTGACCACTATACTAACAAATAAAACAGCATAAGCTATGGCAAGAACAAAAGAAACGAAAATGTCTCCTGAACAGCAGGAGAAAATGACACAGGAGGTGGTGGCTTCGCTTCAATCATCCACTTATGGTAAAGACTATGCCCAAGAACATAGCTCTTTCTTTGAAGAGGTGGAGAACTCCGATTTAGAAGTTGTGACAGAGAATGTGGCTGCAACAACCTCCTGTATGGAGGACGAGCTAACGAACGAAGCTCTATCGCCACCGAATCCGCAGAAGCGCATCAGTGGCAAGCAGCGCAAGGCGACATTAGAGGAGTATCAGCAGACCTTCCTCCAAGTTCCAAGGATTGACGACCGCAAGCCAGTCTTCGTCAGTTCTGATGTACGAGACCGTCTTGATCGTGTCGTCCGCATCCTCGGAGGGAGACGCATGAGCGTATCGGGCATCATCGAGAACATCGTGCGCCACCACCTAAGCCTTTATGAAGAGGACTTCGAGGCTTGGCGCAAATTGTGAGAATTAAGGTCTGCGACCTTGGACGTGGATAGCTGAAAGGCTGTAGTTCCAACTAACGTGTTCTGAGAGGGAGCGAGGTTATGTTTTGGGAACCCCAAAACGCCTCGCTCCACCATGAGGGCGGAGGAATTTTGCTCCCGACGGTCGCAGAAAGTGAGTGTACCAACTGTAAACAGTGTATAGAATGACAAGCATACATGAACAGGACAAGAAAAAGGGCGGAAGACCGCCCACAGGCAGGGTTCGCAAGCTGTCGAAGTCTGTCACGGTGAAGTTCTCGAAGCCAAGCTACGAGGCTTTGAAACTGAGGGCAAGAAAAGCTAACCGCAAGTTGGCGGAGTACATCCGTGAGTCCGCCTTGAACGGCGAGGTGGTCAGCGGACACAACGCAGAGACGGTAGCCATCGCTAAGAGTCTCATAGGCATGGCGAACAACCTCAACCAACTTACCAAGCTGTCGCATCAGAGAGGCTTCCACGAAACCCATGTGTATGTGGTGGACTTGTTGAGAAGATTGAAAGCCATCCTTGGCGAGTATCGCCAAGCAAGTTATAAACCGAAGCCAAGCAGTATGGGCAGAAAGGAGGATGCCACATGATAGGCAAGCTAAAGAAGGGCAGCTCATTTGCTGGTTGCATCCGCTATGTTACAGGCAAGGACGAGGCGAAAATCCTTGCATCCGATGGAGTGTTACTCGGCACGAATGCCGAGATAGTACAAAGTTTTGAGCTGCAAAGACAGCTAAATCCAAGGATTAAGAAGCCTGTGGGACACATTGCACTCAGTTTCAAGCCCGAGGACAAGCCACGTTTGACGGATGAATTCATGGCTAAGATAGCCCTTGAATACATGCAGATGATGGGGATAAAAGATACTCAATTCATCATCGTAAGGCATCACAACACCGACAATCCACATTGCCATATTGTGTACAACCGCATCAATAACGAGGGCAAGCTCATATCAGACAGGAATGATTACAGGCGTAATGAGCAAGTGACCAAGGCTCTTAAATCCAAGTATGGGCTTACTTACGGAACTGACAAGAGCAAGACTAACACTCGCAAATTACGCAATGCTGAGCGTGCCAAATATGAGATTCACAATGCCGTCAAGGATGCCTTGAAAGGCGCTGATAGTTGGCATAAGTTCAAGAATGAACTTGCAAAGCGAGGTGTTCACTTGGAGTTAGTCTATAAGGACAAGGAGAGAACCAAGGTGCAAGGCATCCGATTCTGCAAGGACGGATATAGTTTCAAGGGTACGCAGATTTGCAGAGAATGCAGCTTTGGCAAGTTGGATGCAAGACTTGGCACAGAGCATAATCGTGTATCGCCAAGAGCCGAATCTATGCAGGGAGGACAACCAAGTTGTCACCAAGTAGAACAGACTCAACCAACGGCAGAACATACCCAAGACCCTTGGAGTGGTATTTCTTCCATCGGCTTGTTCGCTCCGTCTAATGCCCAAACTTATGAGTCATTCCCAGAGGATGAATCCGCCAAGAAGAAAAAGAGGAAACGCAGAAAGGGCTTCAGCCTTTGATGCAAGTTACAAACTTAAAATTAGAATCGAACATGAAAGAAGAACTATTGGAAGCCATCTATGGCACAGTTGAGAGATTGGAGCAGAAAGTCGATAAACTTTCTGCCTCCACAAATAACGCAGGAGCGGAAACCGTTCCTGCAAGTAATGACATAACCAAGTTGGATAAGTCAATCAATGCGATGTTTATCAAAGAAGAGGAAGTCAGAGGTAAAATATCCAAATTAAGAGATGCCATTGTCGTTTTTGCTGACCTTATTAAGGTTGAACTTGGCAAAAATGAGCAGCGAAGCAAGTTCTTGGTTGATGCAGTTAAGCAGATGATACAAGGGAATGATGTTTCCTCGAAGGCATTGCAGGACAAACTTGAAGTACTGAACAAATCACCTCAAAAGAAGGTTGTCACCCACCGCTTTGAGCCAACTTCAAAGTATGTTCTTCTTTTCATTGTTGGCATGGTTCTGTCACTTGTCATATCCATTTGGGGCAATCTTACCCAATGGCGAGAGCACCAAGATTGGGAGGAGGCAGACTTGAAGTATCGGGCATTGAAGATGGTTCTTCCATCTGACGACCCCAATGTTCGATACATCGAAATGAACTTCTCTGTATGCCCTAATAAAGAAGTTATTGAGAATGTGAGAACTCATGTAAATACTTACGAGGACTCAATTCGCTACCATAACGAAATGATACAGATGGCAGCAATTAAAGATAGCATTGCTAATAGCCTATTTAAAGAGGCGAATGAAATTAAAAAGAAAATTAATGAGAAATAATAGACAACGGCCATCGGCTACAAGTGCATCCTTCGCTTCGATAAAGTAAAGACGAACGGACTCCGTATCATGTTCGATGATGCAAGAGGCGTTCCATGCATCAGCAATGTAGCAGCATATTAACTTTTCATTAACTCAACTATTCATTCGTGTCCGTGATGCCATTCGCTTGACATTGCGGACACTTTTTCTTTTATGATGGTTATGAAGAAGAAATTGATAATTATAGCAGTTTTGGTTATCTCACTTGTCACTTCTTATATTTTATGTGATACGAAACAGAATGATGCCGATATTGACCCTGTTAAAGTCGAAGAATATACGGCAATCTTAGAAAACAGTATTGACTTGGATTCCATTGCAGGAATATATTGCGGCGTGTTGCCACCTAATGTTGAAACAACACTCACGCTAAATGCAGATGGTACTTATCGTTTGAAGAAGAAATCTCTAAACGATTCGGATAGTTGCGAAGTGTTGAATGGTGTCTTCAAAGTGCTTGACGGCAGCATTCTGATGCTTGAACATCCGAAAAGTGGTGACAATATATTTTATAATGTGAAGAATGACAGCAGCATTATTCTGATAGACTCGTTTGGGAATGAACCTAAAAGAATGGATGCAAAACACTATGTTCTGAAAAAGAATGTTTTAAAAACCGTGGATTTTCCCTTGGGTAATCCACGGATTTTTAAAACTTATACATTTTGTGATATGTTGCTCAAAATATACCTATAATGTCAAGGACTGAAAATTATAGGAAATTTCCTCCGATTATAGTATTTCTATATAGCGAATCCTTCCGAAAGGGATAGTTCCTTAACGTCTCCATTTGGAAGTATTTCTAATTTCATAGGGTAAGGATAATTCCATTCATCTATAGTTCTATATTTAAAATTTGGTATTCCTAACTTGCTCTTTTTTATCCATGTTTTATCTAATAAATTTTCAGATGCCTCAATTCCGTATATAACTATCAAGTGTCCATCTCGAAGAAAATATCCATCATATTTATTTTTATCATAATATATCATAGAACGTATTATTGCATAGTGTTTACCATTCATTTTTTTAAAACGTAATTCATATAACACATCTATATTATTATAAATATAGGAATTAACAAATTCATTCAATTGCTTGTTAATGACAACATTGTTTCCTTTTATTTTATTCTTTCTGTATAAAGTCTTTTCTGGTCTTTTTAACAATGCTAATTTGCTGTCCTTCATAATTTCATACACATTCAGTCTTGGCTCTGAAGTGACGTTGGAAGAATATATACAATTATAACTAAGTTTTTCCCCTTCATATTTATGCAAAAAATTAGAGTCTATTATATTAGACCGATCGGTTTCGTCAGTTTGGAAATATGTAACCAATTTATTCTTGTATATATAATAACCCTCAATCATTTTAGGATTATAATTGTAAAGACAAGTGATGAAAAGTAATTCATGTCCTTCCAATTTGGATGCCTGAATTTGGATAACATTGTATTCTGGATTTTCATTAATTATCCCATCAAGAACCATAGCCAAGGATGGTGAGAATGGTCCATCCTTAGCTATGCAACTTGTCAATAGAATAAAAAATATAAAAAAAATCTTTTTCATTTCTTATAAATTCTATTTTTTATTTGTTCGTAAGTTGGTGTGAAAAGTGGATTAAATCTTGCACATTTCAAATTATATTCATACAATTGGCTTCTTTGTTTTTTGTCACCAGAGTAGTATATATAAGCTCTTGGATAGTTTTCAAACCTTTTATTAGGATTTGCCTTATGATATTCATTGTAAATATCATTCAGAGTCCAAACATCACCATCTGTATAATAATTGCTAATTGCCCTTCCCGAAGACACCCGATTGTATTCATTATAATTTCCTGATGCTTTAGTCCCATTCGAATTCGTATTCCAAGGATGGCTATGTAGATGGAACAACATGTTTTTTGCATCACTCATGTCGTTAGAAACAGAACCTGTACTAAAGTTTGTACTCAATTTAAATTGAGTACCGGAACTATTTCTAATACCAACTAATCGCCATTCAACCTTAGTATGTTTTGCTGCAAAAGTGAAGAACTTAAAGGCATCATCACCATTTGCCGTTACAGCAAAAGAACCTTGATTACCCTTGTTTTTTACCAACTGATTTACGAGATTTCGCCCAACGACAATACTTGCTTTTCCTATAAATACGCGATGTGTAGATTTTGCATTAGTTCGTCTCCAAAAAACTAAATATCCACTTGCATTCATCTTATAATCATCTTTGCCATCTGGGTCAATGATAACTATTGGACTATTATGACAATATGTATAAGAACTTATGTCTGGATATTTTTCTTTTGAAGGATCTACGCTTATCCACAGACTCAACCTTGGCTCATAATACCTCGCCCCATAGTAATACAATCCCGTCTCCTCATCGAATTCCTTCGCATTGAAAAGATAAGGTGTATTCCAGATGTTGTTGCGTTCCTCTATGAAAATCTCTCCGAAAGGCACATACTCGATATGCTGCACCACCTCACCGTCAAGGTTAGTGATGTAACTACTGCTACCCAAGTGGTCTGGGTGGTAGTAGAACTGCATCTTCTCGTATGTATCGCCTTCTTGGAAGTTGTTCTTTGCAGCTCTCGCTAAAGCTCGTGTCTGAGCAGCCTCCAAGCTGCCGTCATTGCAGCAGAAACCCTTGCCATCGACATAGTCGTTGTTGTCCTCGCCATTGTACGGCACTGCAAAGGTTGCATAATTATCCTTGATAACCTGCAACTGCTGGACATATTTTTGCTTATAGTCAACAGAAAGTCCATCAGTCTCACTACCTGCATACTGGATGCGGCGTGGATCTGAGCCGTAAGAGTCGAAGTCACCAATCTTGGAAACGACACGCTGACTACCTATATAGATATGCTTTGTATAGCGTCCGCCTTGGTTGGCAACGAGATAAGGTGATACATAGAGTGAGAACTTGGCGGTGTTCGTGCGACCTCCTGCAAACTCAGAGTTCACATAAACTTGGTCACTCTCGCCTGATGTCTTCACCGTACGCTCACCGTCTGCATCATACCAATAGTTGGTCACAAAGCCGTTATCGTCAGAAGCAAGGAGACGGTTCTCCTCATCCCATTTGAGTTTGCGCTCTGCGGTCTTCTCGTCAGCCACACCGTCCTTCTTGGTACGGCTTGTGTTGACATAAACAAGATTACCGTTGGCATCATACTCATAGGCATGATTGTTGCTCACATTCTTGCTCTCCGAAGGCGTCTCCTCTGTGCGGTAGTTCACATCCTTCACATTGGCGAGTTGGAACTTCTTGCCAGTCTCTGTTCCATAGGTGTATGACAAATCATAACCTGCATTCAATGTACCGTTGAACTGCACGTTGTTCTGCGTGAGAATCTGACGCTTCGAAGTGATACGGTGCATATTGTCGTAACCCATCGCAAGAGTGTAGCTTGCGGTCTTGTTGTCAGCACCAGTATAAGTGCCAGTTGCGCTGACAATACGATAGAGGGCATCGTATGTATAGGCATGAGCCATCTGTCCGCCAGCCTTTCCACTCTGTGGAACTGACGCACCGTTTACCACGCTGAGCACATTGCTCACCGCATCGTATGTATAGGCATTGTCCATAATGGTGTTGCCACCACTATTCACCGTGAGGTTCTGCAATCTGCGACGCTGTGGGTCGTAAGTGTAGAAGGTCTCAGCACCGTTGCAATACTTCAAGTATGTGCGCTGCTCAAACTTGTCATAGCCTATCTTGCTCACATAGTCGTAGCCGTATGACTTGTAGCCATGAACCTTTTCAAGCTGACCACCGAGATTGTAAGAATAGGTTATTTTCTCCTCATCAGGATAAATCATCTCCAACAGACGGTTGTGGCTGTCATAAGTCCATTGCGTCACGTAGGTTGCTATCGCCTGGTTAGGCACAATCAACGTGCGGCGGGTCTTGGTGACTTCGCCCATCTTGCCATAGAAGTATTCAATGGCACCTGTTCCGTCCTCGCGGAGCATCAAGCGACCGATACGGTTCTGAGAGGCATTGCGACCACCATAGTAATACTTCACGTTGTTCTCCGGATGATCTGGGTAGTTGATACCTGTCAGACGCTGATAGTCGTAATCGTAGGTGATGAACTTGCCTTCCTTGGCAAGGTTGGCAGTCTGCTTAGTCTGCACATTGCCGAGCGCATCGTATGTGAAACTTGTGATGCCGCTTGCAGGATGGTTCACCTCAGTACGGCGGTCACCCATGTCGTAAGTAGAGGTCGTTACATTGCCCTCCGTGTCGGTTACACGAACAAGGCGCTGTATGCCGTCATACTCAAACGAGGTGGTAATCTCACCGTCAGGACCGCTCTTCTGGATGGTCTTCAAGGTCTTGCCACTGCCATTGGTATGGGTAGCCTGCACATTATGGAGTGCGTCTGTTACGGTTGTAACAAGTGCATGAGTGCCGTTGTCAACAGTATATGCCGTAGTTGTCGTAGAGTTGTCCGGCAATGTCACTGAGGTAGCACGGTCGAGCACGTCATAAACAGTAACCGTTGGAGATACATTGTCAAATGACTTGTTGAATGTGGACTTCGATCCGGTTCCTTCCGTTGTAGGATAGAAGGCCTTTGCCACACGTCCGAAAGCATCATACATGTTTCTTCCGCTGACTATCATCACGTTCTCATCCTTGGCAGAGTTGCCCTTTGCAGCACTTGTCACAATACCGTCCTTCTTCACCTGCACGGCTCTTCCGAAACCGTCAACGAAAGTAACGGTCTCCAAGTCGTCGTTAGGGTGCTGGATGTCGTAGTGCTTGGTCACTGCGTATGCAGGAGCGGTAATGCCACTCTCATTGAATGTAGCCAATGGCTGATACTCAAAGGCGATGGCATAAGGCACGCCTGTAGCCAACTCGTTAGGACCACGCACGCCAGTGATGCGACCGAGGTCGTCAACATCAGTCTCGTAGTAGAAGTTGTTGAGGTCACGATGCTCCTTGGCAATGCCATAGCGATAGTCAAAATTGCCTTGCTCGCTGCGGTAGCCCCACGCATCGTCAATACGCTCCACATACATGTTCATTTCCGGCTCATAGCGGTACTTGTACCACATGCGCTGTCCCTTGCTGTTGGCAGGGAGGGTCTTCTGGATGATGTTGCCGTAAGAGTCGTACTTGTAATCAGTAACTGCCGCACCGTCATTCAACTGCTGTGTAATCTGCGTGATGTGGTTGGCGTAGTTGGTATTATACTTCGCCGTCACATGGTGATAGAGTGAGCCGTCACCGCCTGTAACAGTCACATCAACAGGAAGTCCGAAGATGTGCTTGCTTGCATTGTCGGTATATTTGATAGCAGTCGCATAATCGAACTTGCCGTTTCCGTCCTCGCCAAGACTGCCCTTGTCGCTGTACTTGTAGGACTTCAACTCACCATGATAGCCATTGAGGTAGTACTCATTCCATGCCTCGGATGTAACCACACCGTTTGCCGCTCCCTCATACTGCAAGTTTGCCGTATAGCGGAGAGGTACGAATGCAGATGCACGGTCACTCCAAAGGTTCACGTCACGCTTTGCGAATGTGTACTTGTCACCGTCGGCAGTCATATAATAACTGTCGTAACGGTTCTTTGTCTCCGTGTACTTGTTGCCGTTGGCATCCTCTACGGATGTGGCGGTAACATTGCCCTGCGTGTAGTAGTTGGCTACATCGTAGTTCTCAACAGCCTGTCTGTAAACAGAATTGCCATTCTCCGTGTCGAGGTTCTTGGTGATAACCTCACCGAAACCGAGGAACTCACGTTCATGGCGGTCACGCTTGCCGTCCTTATACTCAAAGGCGGTTGTCATGACAGGACCATCGTCATGGATACCATCATCAACGGTAAGGGCAGACATTACCCACTTGCCACCAGGAAGTCCGTAGGTAGGAGTGGTATGCGCATAGTCGAGTGTGAAAGTGCCGCCCAAGGAGTTGGTGACAGACTTCAACATGTTTGTCCTGCCAATGGCAGAGCGTGTAACCTTCAACTCGCTTTCCTTCTCAGACTCAACGATGTCAAGATAGCCGTCACCGTCCACATCCTGCAAAGAATATGTAGGGCGGTTGATGCTATGAGAGGTAGAAGCACCAGGGTTGGTTGAAATCTTGATGCTTATAACAGGTATGTTGATGGTCAGGGTGAACGCTGCATTTGCAGACTCTGAAGTAGATGCCGATTCGCTGAGCGCACTCACACCCTTCCAACTGATAGGCTCGTCAAAGCCGTTACCAGTGTTGAGGGCAACAATGATACCATGGTCGCTCTTCCATACCTTGTCTGGAAGGCCATCGGAGTTGATGTCGATAAGATTGTATTCCTCCTCACTTTCAGAGGTTACGATGCCAAAGCCTGCTGAGAAACTGCCGGAGGCCTTGTTTATAGACTGCTTTGTGCTCTTATTTTGGGTAGTTCCCCAACCAAAATCTTCCCCTGCACCTGCACCAAAATTATAGGAAAGAGACTTACCGCCTTGGATGCGGTCCAGCACCCAGTCAACAGGCTCAGTGAAGGCATAGCCAAGGTTCAGTTTTACTTTCTTGTCTGAAAGAATCTTGTCGGGAAGTCCATCGCCATTGATGTCAATGAAAGATTCAACTGCCTCATCCGTATTCTTTGGCGCACTGCCAGAAATGGAGAATTGAGCCAGCCATGCAGTCTGCTGGTTCAGTATGGTTGCCTTGCCCTTGGAGATTAGATTTGTGATGCTTGACGCTGAAGCCACAGGGTTACCGCCATATCCCCATGCCTGTGAAGCATTGTCGGAGTTGCTGGAGCCGATGCCCTTATAGATTTCGCCGCTCAGTCCACCAAGAGAGTTGGTGTATTGAATCGTACCACCAGCGATGATGTCCGGGAAACCATCACCATTCATGTCCATCATGGTGACCTCTGTCTTGGCACTACCGCTCGCATCGTTGTGTGTGATACCAAGCGCACCGCCTTGCACTACCGTGCTCTTGCTGGACATCACTTGGCTTACTGCCGCAGCACCAGTACCTTGCAAATACTCACCTGCAAGTCCTGCTACCTCGGTATCGTTCTCCAACGGATTGGAGAGAAGAACATCCTGCTCGGTCAGTCGGGCTGTGCTTGCCTCGGTTGCAGTAAGATAGATGTCCTGTCGCTGACCGACCCACTTGTCCATAGAAGTCTGGTCTGTACCCAATGGAGTGAATGCCATCGTGAGAGGGTCAACCTTGTCGTTCTCGTTTTCAGGCAATTTCAGCAATGACTCGTCAATAGGCTTTGCATATCTGCCCTCTGCCGAGTTATAGACAAAACCTCCCCAGCCACGGTAAAGTATACCGAAGCCAAGATTGTCATTCTCTGCATAGAATCCTGCAAGCACATTCTCTGTTACGAGACCTGCCGCATCTTTCAGAATGGAAACAGAGGCTGAAGTAACAGTTTCATTAGAGATTGCTGCCGGATAGCTGTATTCAAACCAGATGTTCTTTCCTGCAGTAGTTGCAAATCGCAGAGTATCGGCTTTCAAGATGCCATTCTCGATATTGAAAGACTTCTTGCCGATGAGTGCATCCTCTGTCTTGGCGGTCAAAGTAACCTGTCCATTGATGGAATTGTCAGAAAGGGTAAGCACTGGCGACACAACCAGAATTGTATCAGTCGCTGTGGTCAAGTATGGCTTGCCCTCTGCCAAGGCTTTTGCGAAAGTCTTGTAATGTGCAGGAACTGCCATGGTATGCTCAACATTGGCAGAATCCTTGTAAGTTACGGACGCTTGCCAACCTATATTCTTCCAATCAACATTTGAGGTGGATGAAATCTCAAAGCTGAAATTGGTCAGTTTTTCTGTATTCTCCAGACTGATGTTGAGTGAATCGCCATTGAAAGTCTCATTAGCCTTCAGTGTACGAGCAAAGACAGTCTTCTCGATATAGTTCGGGTTGTCGTTTCCGGCACTGTCTTTCTTGTCGTTGCTGCCAATGATGCTGAGAACAACATCGTCGGTTGTTACAGGCTTGTGGAAGGCACTGTGAACTTCCACGCTTGAACCATTCTCCACATTGGCGGAGGTGTTCACATCGTAGATGGCACCATCCTCAGGTTTGTACTCTGTTGAAGAAAGCCCGTTAGGCAAGATATTTGACTCGCCAACGTAAGTAATGGTAGGTGACCAATTCACCTTATCAAATGAGCCGTTGCTTGTTTCCTCAGAGCCAGACTGGACACGGAAATAGATTCTGTCACCACGCTTGACGGCAACAGATGATACGGCTGCGCTGTATGGACTGTTGTCACCCTTGGCTATCGTCTTGTTCCAAAGTTCATTGCCTCCCTTTTGGATGGCAATTCTTACGCCGTCTGCCTTCTGATACTCGTCAGCATCATAGTCATCTGTTGGTGCAATGAGGCTAACTTGACCAGTTACGCTGACAGTTCCGTCCTTTGGAGCCTGCCATACACGCACTATGTCCTCCATCGGTGAGTTCTTGATGGCTTCCGCCTGCTCATCCTTACTGACCTCCATGACGGAAGTGTCAACCTTGCCACCATAGATAATTGGGCTTGGCGTGTCGGCACTGCTCAATGTAAATGTAGGCACGGCATTGCCAGATCCGTCAAACTCCAAGTGGTTGAAATAGACCTTGCCATTGGAAACGAGGTCAACAAGTCCGTCACCATTGATGTCGCTGAAATACTGAGTGGTCTTGGTCTTAGTGGTTGACTTGTCCGTTCCGACAACGGCAGTCAGGACATCCCAACCGACAACGGCATTCGCACCGAAAGTGTTGGTAGAACTTTTGGTTGTCGAGAAGTTACTGATGCCCTTTACCTTGATAGGCTCACCATATACGACTTCTCCGTTGTTTGTCTTAATCTGTGGACGATAATAAACAGAACCACCGGACTTGTACACCTTGTCAGGAAGTCCGTCACCGTTCAAGTCAACGAGTGCGGAAAGTCCCTTGCTCGTGTCGCTTGAATAGCTGTAAGAGCCACCCACGGTATTGCTTTTCCAAGGACTTCCGTCCACGACACCCACACCTGCATAGAACGAACCGCTCACGGAAGAGCTTGTCGTTCCGCCAAGTGCAGTTGGCTTGTCGCTGAAACGCTTGCTGACAGCCTTTAACGGATTGATGAACCCTGCGTCAAGTCCATCATCATGGGTGTTCCATTTTTCGGAATCATCCTTGAAAGGAACATAGCCCTTGTCTGCCTGTACGTCATCATAGTAGTCGAAGTTTTGGAAGGAGACCTCCTTGCCGTTGTTGTCATACTGTCTGACACCAGTGAGCATTTCCTTGTGGAATGCACCTTCCTTATAGTCGAAGGCATAGCTGCGCAATGTCTCGCCCTGGAAATTCACGGTCACTTTCTCCAGCAGCTTGTTGGAGGAGGCGAGGAATCCATAGCGGGCATTGTTGGTCTTTACCTGCTTTACCTTGTTGCCATCAAAGAGTACAACGGTGTGCGGTTCCTGTCCTGCATTACCTGCATGAACCTCCTTCAGATATGCAGCCTTGGCCTTCAAGCCGCCACGCACATCCTCATCCACGATGTCATACACATATTCTATATAGTCACCGTGGAGTTCCTCGACACGTTTCAGCTTCCATTCGGCAATCACCTCACGGGTATTGCCAGAAGCATCGGTGACATTGCCCTTTACAACAGCTCCGTCACCGCCATAGATGTACTTGACACCCTGCTTGTCTGTAACCTCCCAATAATAGTTGGCAGGACTGTCACCCTTGCGGATGATACGGCTGAAATCACCGCCTTGGCGGGTGTAGAACTGGCGGTCAGCCTTTCTGTTCATCTTCTCGCCACGGTGTGCGACTCCCATCTGTCCGTTGTCATCCATAGTGGAGAGCATTGAACCGGACAAAAGATAAGTCTCCGTTTCTTTTGATAGGTCATAACGAGGCACGCCCCACCGGGTGTCAAGCGTTATGCTTGGCACGCTGACGTTCCAACCCTCGCCGAGCCAACCGCTACCGCCCTCGCTGCTGTACTGCAAGCCAAGGCTTGGCTGCATACCGTTTCGTGCTGGCGGCATCTCGAACGGATATTGCAGGTTGGCAGAGCCACGGTTGTTTGCGCTTGGAGGCGCAATGACATTTATCTTCGCCGTCGGGTCTGCCGCCTTGATGTCGTTCATCATCGTCGGGGCAAAGCCTTCGGTCTGCGGAGACTCCGGTGCCTGTATCACACCGTTGATCATGTCTGTGAAGTGGGTCGTCTTTGAAACGACACACTCTTCCTTCTTGTCCACACGCACACGTTCCAACGCAACCCAATGCTTCTCGGCCGGGTCATAGTAATAGGTACGGATGTCGTCCTCGGTATAGCCGCTTGGTATTCTCGTGCGGTCATACTTTATCTTGACAGTCGCGCCCTCGCCTGTGAAATGGGTTCCGTGAGGGAGAAAACGGTAGCCATGTCCTCCAGCCGTGACATTGGTCATGGCAAAGTCAAGCTCAGGAACATTCTCCTCTCCGATAGAGTTCACGGAAAGGCTTCTGTTCCGAATGAGGTCTTTCTGAAGAACGACCAGTTTGCTACCTCCTACGGAGATACTGTCAGAGACACCCTTCTTGAAGAGTTTTCTCACGGCTGTCCCGTCCTTTGCCGAAAGGGACAGTGTGGCGGCAAGCAGTAAAACCAATGCCCACGCCACCTTCTGTATATAATTCTTCATGCGTATCTTCCTTTAAGTTACTTTACTGAGATTTTCCTTGTATGCTCCCCATTCTCGGAGATTGCCTTCACGACATACACACCCGATGCGGGAACCTTGAAGTCGGCTTGCTTGACGCTTTCGCCTGTCATTTGGCGTGACACTACCAGTTTGCCTGATACGTCAAACACCATCAATGTGGCTGCAGCAGGCTTGTCCTGTGTGAGTTTAGCCTCGTAGATGCCTGTCGTAGAACCGTTGCCCTTGACAGTGAAATCCTCGTCTTCTCCAGAAATGAAGGTATTGTCAGCCTGTCTGTCCGAGCTGCCCACATGGTTCTCCCTTGCCTGTGTTCCGTTAGGCATACTTGCATCACACTCGCTGCCGACATAGACGGTCATCGTTGTCGTACACTTCTTGGGTGTTTCTATCTGCACGTTGCCCCTTGTGGTGAATGAGGTTACAGGCGTACCGTTTACGGTAAGGTCTGTGATATGCGTCTCGCCCTTTCCGTACTTGATGCAGAACCGCCATGCACGAAGTGACCAGACATATTCATGATGCACGGTCTGTCCGTTCAACTTGTATGTGACCTGCATATTGCGGACTGTAACACTGAGCACATCGCCCGGCTTGATGGTGACATATTTGGTTAGGCTTGTATATCCACCGGTTATGATATGCGCCTTGTCGCCCCGCACGTCGAAGCCATATTGGGTGATCTCGTCCGTGAGGCTTGGCTCCAATCCCACACGGTAGTTTGATTTTGTATCGTTCACCGTCCATGAGATGTCGCCAGACAGATAGGTCCTGGTGTCATGTGAGTATGAGGTGTAGAGTGCGTTGCCAGTGGCATAAATCTCGTTGCCTCCACCTTGGGATACGGACAGCGCATAGGCGCCGGGGGCAAGATTCGTGATTCTATGCGTGTCACCGAAGAATGTTCCTCTGGCAATGGTTTCTCCTTTTACTTTTCCTGCAACGGTGTCAACGCTGAGCACATAGGAATAGACAGGTGTACCGATGTTGATGCCGATGTCGATATACCCGTCATTGCGTGGAACTCCATTCTCGCAACTTGACGGCGTAGGAGTGGCATCATAGGAAATGCCGTCATAATAGGCGAATGTGAACACATCGCTTCCGCTTCCGTCTGCATCCCATAGGATATTGCGGAATATGGTCTTGCCCCTCGTCATATCAGGCTTGGAGCATCTTATGTTGCTATTGCTGTTGATGTCGAAATCACCTTCACCGCTTGGGTCTATGAGCATGACGGTACGCTTGCGGCAATAGTCCGAGAACTCCCTGTCCGGTGTGAGGTCATAGCTCAACTCTGCCATATAACCGACATCATCTATTCCTCCTGTCCTCAAGCCTGCCATGTTCAAGGCGGACTCTGCTCCTTCCGTTCGGATAATGCCCACATTTGTGTCTGTGTCAGTTGCATCCGAAATGGATATGGTTCTTGCCGCACTTCCTGTTCCGTCAACACGCAGATAGATGTTTTTGCCTTCCTTGCGGATGGAAATGTCCGTTCCGTCAACATCCGTGGCGATGTATGAATTTGAGACCGCTCCGTTGATGATCGGATAAACAACTCCAGCATTGGTGAACCGGAATCCATACTTGCATGTGCTGCCACCGATGCTTCCGAAGCCAACGTCAAAAGTCGGGTGACTTGTCGGACAGGTGAACTCAAAGGCACCGCCACCTCCAACAAGGGCTGGGGTCGTGGCATAAGCTCCGGAAGCGGCTTTCTCTTGGATGATATTGTCAGTAAAGCCATTCCTTGACACTTCAAATCCTTGCGCAGTCCATCTTGCCACTGTACTGTCGGGCTTTGACGGCACGTTGGTCTTGACCATCCATGTACGTTTCATGACATGCCACAGGGAATCTGTAGGTGAGGTATATGTTGCAAGTGCCACATCATCGTCGCCCCAGAAAGTAAAGCCTCTGTCCGGCATCGGATTGCCGTTTTCACGTCCCATGACAAGCAGACGGGAAGCGGATGAAGGGTTGTATGGATTTGCGTCATGGTAAGTTCCGTTCTCCTTCAAGGCCGCATATACCGGACTTTCCTCATATGATGTTGCGGAAAGCGGTTGGGAGAGACTTCCTGCCGTGTCGGTTCCAACAGCTGTGACCCTATGGTGGTAGGCTTGGTTCTCCGCCATGTCCCAAGTCAGGTTTCCGTCGCTGTCAAGATACGAGCCTTTGAGGGTGATGCCGTACTTTACCGCAAGATAGCTCTCCACTTTTCTGCGCTCATCGGGTGTAAGCATCCTGCTGAACACAATAAGCTCAGGGGCATATCCACGGATGGAAGCATTACCGAAGAGCGAGGTCGGGAAATCCGTACCGAAACTGCCAGAGGTGGAAGGGGTTCCGATGAATAATGTGGTGTTGGAGTTGTCTCCCCACAATGTTGTTGAAGGATTGCTTACCTTGAAGTAGGACACAACTTGCAGAGCGCTTTCCTTAAAACCGTTCTCGGACAAAGAATCACTTGATTGATAAAGCAGGTCTTCACCCGATGCTGAACCATAGTCCAGTGGTTCAACACCTCTACCCCTTACGGCTTTGTCCTTGCTCAGAATGGCTCCGTCGCCCTTGCGGCCGTCAAGAGCATAGACAACCATATCCTTGCCGATGGTTGCCAGTTCCGGTGAAAAGACACCGATGACGGTAGCCTGTGAGAGGTCGCCGTGCTTGAGTTTGGCACTCAGACTACGGAATCCGTCTGCGAGCCAGAGACTCGGATTGAAGTTGAAGTAATGGACTGAACTGTTCGGAAGAGTAAGTTCAGACTTGACGCCACGGCTGTCCAATAGCATCAGCCGTATGGAATCCCCAGAGAAATCCTGCCAACGGTAATAACCTTGCAGGTCTGAGTTCAAAGGCGCAGTCTTGAACCACAGTTCGCTTCCGCTGACTCCTCCGGGCGTTTGCGCGAAACTGCCGAGAGCGAAGCCTAACAGTAACAAAGAAGTAAACTTTCTCATGCGCTGTCAATTTGGAGTGTTTGAAAAATATAAAAACGTATGCCTCTGCCGCGCAGGGAGAGACCAGTGAGAGAGAACGGACTGTTGCTACGGAGAAGAATTGTGATATAGGCTTGCTCCGTAAAGTCCTATTGTCACGTGGCAGGCCAATAGGCTTTACCACCAAACTAATGCTGCAAATATACAAAAATAATCTTAATAAACGGATATAATCTTTAAGAAATTTGCTGATTTGGTGTTTTTTTCTTATGATTTCGGTCAATTTTGCAGAAATCTTTTACATCTGTTGTATGTACTGGAGTTAGTTTGGCAAAAATACACAAATGTTCACGGCTTCACTTTCTTATATAAGAATGTAAATCATGGTTTGAAACTGTACACACTCGGAGTACAAATGAAAACAAGATATGCTTGTGTCGGAAAGGTATATATGAGCTGATGGTAGAGTCGTCATCAACAACAATGGCCCTGATTTGATAAACTCAGCAGGAATACTTGCTATTCATTTTTTGATGGGGTTATGTTCACAAGTTTGAGATTTCATGTAAAAAAGTCCTAATTTCTATATTTCTCTTCTTGCAAATTATGGGATATTAAGAAAAATATCGTATCTTTGTCGCAAATTTAGGCGTTCTTTGGATATTGCAAAATACAGAAACGAGCAGAAGTCCGCTCGTTTCCATATTGTTACCTATATAATATAGGCAAACGCCCAACTTCTTGATTTTCAATCAAAGTCCAATTTAGAGCGAGTTAGGTTTACTACATTTGCTGCAATTTTATTGAAATCGCAGAAGAAATCAAGTGTTTGGTTTGTCTCTTGAAGTTGAGACATAAATTTGTTAAAGTCATTCATGTTATATCATTGATTTACAGCCATTGCGACAATTTGGGTATTCTCATTTGCTGCAAGTTGGAAAAAGTTTGGCTGATTGTTACTCTTAGTATCTTGATAATTGTGAACAAGTATTTCTGTCAACTTTCCTCGCTTTTCGGGATTTGAGTTGATACTTCTTGAAGCCCAAACTCGTTCTATCTGATATGCCCCATACAACACATCAAAGAAATTGTCTTCTTCATTCTTGCCCTTACAATCCGAGTTACTGAGCATGAAGCGGAAACCTGCTTCATGAATACGGTCACAATACTCCTTCAGACGAATCTGAGCGTCATCATTGAAGGCTTCTTTTGAATAATCATTGAAACTTGATGTATCACTTAATGGACGATATGGAGGATCAAAGTAGAAAAGAGTATCGCCATGTGCATGTTCAAATGTTGCCTCAAAGTCACTATTTAGAATCTCTACACGCTGCAATAATTCACTATCTTTTCTGATAGTTTCAGGATCGCATATCGTTGGATTTGAGTACTTTCCGAAAGGAACATTAAAAAATCCCTTCTTGTTAACTCTATAAAGACCATTAAAACAAGTTCTATTCAAGAAAAAGAACTTTGTAGAATTCTCGATAGGGTCAAGATTCTTTTCGTTGTATCGTTCACGAGCAGCCATGAAGAAGTCTTTTCTTCCATCTTCTGTTTCAATAGCCAAATACGCATTCTCTATATCCCTCAATGACTCTATCAACTGTTCAGGAGTATCTCTGACAGTTCGATAGCATGTTGCCAAATCTGGATTTATGTCATTAATAATAGCGTGTTGGATATTAGGATAACGCTGAAGCATATAGAAGAGCATTGCTCCACCACCCACAAAGGGCTCTATGTACGTTACATTCTCCCAATTACCAAAGTCAGCTGGAAGTTGTGCATCCAGTTGTTCAATGAGCTGACTCTTTCCGCCAACCCACTTGATAAAAGGTTTTGCTTTTGCCATAATATGCTAATTTTATTTTTCAGTTGAGTTCAACAAGTCTTTTACATCAACATCAAGGAGTTTTGCAATCTTGTCAAGCGTATTCAAGTCTGGCTGAATACTATTGCTGCACCATTTACTAACAGTGCACGCTGATTTGCCAACTTGCTCAGCTAACCATTTGCTAGTTTTCTCTTGCTCGGCAAGAATTGCTTTTATTCTATTTAACTTAGCCATAACATCTAAACAAATTAAAGTTTGGCGCAAAGTTAATAAATTTCAGTAAGATTGAAGATTCTCATGCATGAAAAGTTGAACGAATAATTAAATTTTCACAGAAAACACTAAAAAATGCCACTTGAGAAGTCCATTTTGGGCACATTATTTTCTAACTAAAGCTATTTTTACCTAATTCTTTAAGCGACAAGGAGGCTTTTCTTGCGTTAATTTGCACCTTTTGGTACACACAATAAAATGATAGAAAATGACAAAATCCGTTTTTCCCGTGTTAATTTTTGTTTTCTCATACTTTCATTTTGGGGTTTCTTGATTTTATTGTTCCTAATTTGTTCCTTTCATCATTTTGCCATTCCAATTAGTATTGATTATCAGTATATTACGAACAATCAGCAAGATTTCAAGAAGAAGATCATGAAGCCTTGAAAGAATCAAAGAAATAGCAGCAAGCTATTATCCTGACTTCGACACAAGAGCTTACCCCAAGGGACACTTCGATGAGACCTGTATGGATGCAGTTCCCTTGTCATTCCATATCATCACACTATCCTCATCCTTCGAGGATGCCATTCGCCTTGCCATTTCTCATGGTGGCGACAGCGATACCATCGGAACCATCATCGGCTCTATAGCCGAAGCTCGATTTGGTTTTCCTCAAGAAATGGAAGACAAGACTATCAGTTATCTGCTGGATAATATGAAAGATGTATTGAAAATAATTGCTTGCGCATGAGTGTGTTTTTTGCGGGAAAATGTATCAAAGTATCATTATTTAGCACGATATTCTTGTAAACATCTGATACACTGTACAATACAAGAATGATACTTTTTCGTTTATTTTACAAGAAGTATCATAAAAGTATCATAAATCGCAAGAAACATCATTAAATTCGGCTTTGAGTCGATTTAAAAGACTAAAAAAGAAGTGTCTTCTATTCCTGTTTTATAAAAAACTTTAGCACCAACTCTTCCTGTATGTAAAGAATGCCAATACAAACTATGAATAAGAAGAAAGATTGACAAGCTGGATTAGGAATAAAATCACATAAGCTGTTCCGTAAGAGAACATCAGGTGGTCTGTCTTGCCCGTCAAGTGGGCACTCAGTGACCAAGCGTCGGGCATCGACTGACCAAGCGACGGGCATAAACAGACCAAGCGCCGGGCATTTATTGCCCATGCGGTGTTCACAGAGTGCCCAAAAGTCAGGCGATTCTTGGGCACTCCGTGCAGATCGGCGGTTTTGCTTTTATGCATAATGCCTCATGACGATTTTGTGATACTTAGATGACGTTTTTTATGATACTTCTATCAGATTTATGATACTTCTATGATACTTTTATGATACTTCTTGTAAAATAAACGAAAAAGTATCATTCTTCTAACTTATTATATGTCAGTTATTTATCTTTACATTCAGCCAAAGAATGATACTTTGATACTTTTTCATAAAAACTTTTTACGTATGAGCACATGCTCAACGGTAAATCCAAAAAGTATCTGATATGAAATCTTATAGATACAAAAAAATACATCACAATGTAAACTTTACCACCAAAAAAAATAATCCCATATTTTCTGCTTATTTTTTCAATAAATTAGCACCACAACCTCATCAGGGTATTCTCCGAGTACGACTATACGCAGTGGGACAAGGAGATGTTCTTGGAGAAGAAGAAAATCTTTGGCATGAAGAAGTGGTCGGAGTCCCTTTTCGACACTTTCTCCACGCTCTGCCGAGACATGGAGAAAAGTATCTGGGGACATCAGTTCTTAGGTTGATGATGCTGTGGACTCATTTCTTATCCGCATCAATGAGGGCAAGCAGATGCTCTACTGCCACTTCTTGCGGGATATTCTTCTCTATGCAAACCTGCTTGCGGTATAGGCTTACCTTGTTGGGACCGGCACCTACATAGCCATAGTCGGCATCTGCCATTTCACCAGGACCATTCACGATACAGCCCATGATACCAATCTTCAAGCCCTTCAGATGCTTGGTGGCTTCCTTGATCTGGGCAATGGTTTCGCGAAGGTCGTAGAGCGTACGGCCACAACCCGGACAACTGATATACTCGGTCTTGCTGGTACGCAGACGGGCAGCCTGGAGAATACCGAAAGCAGTCTCATCAATGGTCTGGGCAGGGATGTCGCCATTGTTCATCAGCCAGATGCCGTCGGTCAGACCGTCTATCATCAAGGCTCCCATGTCGGCTGCGGCTTCCAACTGGAAGTCGCTCTTCTCCTCCTTGCTGTGCTGATACATCTCTGCGAAGATGACAGGGTTCTTCAATCCTGCATTCATCATCTCGTGTACCAGGGCACGCTGGTCGCCAAGTCGGTTCTGGTGATTGCTCACGCAGATGACTACCACCTCCGGATGATTCTTCAAGCAAGCGATGTATTCTTCGGCTGGAGTACCAAACTGCAAGGTGAGGAACTTGATGTCAGCCCTGATGCTGGCGATGAGCGGCATAGCCATGGCAGGGAAGATAGGATAGAGCTTGGCACCCGTGGTCTCTGGTTTGCTGTTCAGGGTCTCGTAGACATTATAATCTACGATGTAGCTCTGGCCAGGCACAAACTGCTGAGGCTTCTTTCCACCTATATATATATAGTCGGGTTTGGCATCCGCATTGTCGCAAATCGTGCTCTCGCCATTGATACGGTTGCTGATGACTACGGGAACCTGATTTCCGCCAATATTGCCTACAGCCTGAGTCTCTCTGCGCACAGGACGGAGCCAGTCGAACTGGGGGCAAGCCTCGCCAGGAATCAGCAGCTGCCCCTGCTTCTTTCCGATATAATCCACCAGATGGCGGGCTACAGGAATCTCTGCAGCAGGTTCCTCGCTCAGACTTACACGCACGGTATCGCCGATACCATCGGCAAGCAAGGCACCGATGCCCACAGCACTCTTGATTCTTCCGTCCTCGCCTTCACCAGCCTCAGTAACGCCCAAATGCAGCGGATAGCTCATGCCTTCCTTCTCCATCTCGCTGACCAAGAGGCGCATAGAGCGAACCATCACCACGGTATTGGACGACTTGATGCTGATGACCACATCGTGGAAATTCTCTTTCTTGCAGATGCGGAGGAACTCCATACAGCTCTCTACGATGCCTTCGGGAGTATCGCCATAGCGGTTGCGGATGCGGTCGGACAGCGAGCCATGGTTCACGCCGATGCGGATGGCAGTATGATTTTCCTTGCAGATATTGAGGAATGGAACGAATCGGTCTTCTATCTTCTGCAGTTCGTGAGCATATTCCTCATCGGTATATTCCTGCTTGATGAACTTGCGGGCAGGATCAACATAGTTGCCAGGATTGACACGCACCTTCTCGCAGTAGAGAGCAGCAACGTCGGCAACGTTAGGATTGAAGTGAACATCAGCTACAAGCGGTGTCAGATAGCCGTCGGCACGAATGCCGGCATTGATGTTCTTCATGTTCTCTGCCTCCCGTGAACCTTGTGTGGTAAAGCGTACCAACTCGCCACCAGCCTTGATGATTTCCTCTGCCTGACGTATGCAAGCCTCGGTATCATTGGTATTGGTGGTGGTCATCGACTGGATGCGTACGGGATTGTCGCCGCCTAAGTCGAGTGATCCGATATGAGCCACAGAAGAGGCACGGCGAGTGTAATTGAATAAGTCTACCATTATAATTAATCAATATATTCTAATGAAGATTTTGGATAATTTTTGGTTCCGTCTAAAAAACCAGCATCGCATCTAATTTCTTCATCCATAATTTCTTTTACGACCATTTCTTTACCATCATATAATCTTCTAACTTTATCTCCAACTTTTAACAAATTTAGTCGTTCATCATATGATAATTCTTCTTTGTTTTTTTCACATTCTTTTTGTGCTTTTTCTTGACAAAAATGTTGCATTAAAGTATGTACATCATTGGTCATTTTCCACATTTTAAAGAACATAGCAATAGATGCAATGGATGAAAAAAATAGTATTATATTCGTGGTATATTCTATATTCATAACTTAATTACATTTAAATTCAAACTTCACTTCCGCCAAGTCTTTGTTGGCTTTCTCAATCTTGGCACCAAGGCCAGCCTTCCATGCTTCTACCTTCTGAGCCACTTCTTCATCGCAGAGAGCAATCATCTCGGCAGCAAGGATGGCTGCATTTTGAGCAGCATTGACTCCGACAGTAGCTACAGGGATTCCAGGAGGCATCTGGATAATACTGAGCATGGCATCAAGACCATCGAGCATACCCTTGATAGGCACACCGATGACAGGAAGCGGAGTAGATGCGGCAATAACTCCAGGCAGGGCTGCAGCCATGCCGGCAGCTGCGATGATGACCTTCACACCACGAGCCTTGGCTCCCTTGGCAAATGATTCTACTGCATCGGGGGTGCGATGTGCTGAGAGGGCATTTACCTCGAAAGGAATCTGGTTGTCGTTCAACCAGTTACATGCTTTTTCCATAACAGGCAGGTCGCTTGTACTGCCCATGATAATACTAACTAATGGTTTCATTGTTTTCTTATATTTATAATTTTACTGAATTCGTTTTCTATTATTCCTGTTGACAGTTTTTTCCCTCAGATGACGAGGAAGGCGCAGACGAGTCCGATAAAGAATCCTGTTACAACCTGCGACAGGCTGTGTTGGCGCAGTATCATTCGTGCTGTACCTACCATGCCTGCCAGGATGAGTACCAGACAGAGCCACCAGATGGGGTTGAACGAGAAACTGATAGAATAAGCCAGTAAGGCTCCTGCCACACCGCCTATAGCTGCTGTATGGGTGGATATCTTCCACCATATATTGATGAAGGCACACACCATTTGTATAATCAAAGCAGCCACTAAGATGATGCTGATGACACGGGGAGTGTTGCGGTATTCCATCAGGAAAAAGCACCCAAAGTAGCACACGATGGAGATGATGTAGGGCACGATGCGTCGTTCTTTCTTGCCCAGTTCGGTGGTGCTCCATCCCTGGTATCGGCGGTAGATATGGATAAGTACCGAAGGCAGAAGAATGGTAAACAAGTAGACGGTGAGCAGCATGGGCAACTTATAAGCCAAAGGCAGGAGCGACATGTAACTGAACAGAAACAATGCCACAAGTCCTACCAAGGGCAGATAGAACGGTGTGAAAAGCATGCTCATGATGCGTGCTGTCAATATGATATTCTTTTCTTTCATAACAATCTTTTTGTTTTCTAAGCCTTGCATCTATTTTCTAAGCCTTGCTACAGGAATGCCCAACTGCTCTCTGTATTTGGCTACCGTGCGGCGGGCTACAGGGAACCCTTTTTCTTTCAGCACCTTGGAAAGGGCATCATCGCTGAGAGGTTTTTTCTTGTCTTCGTGCTCTATCAGTTCTTTCAGAGTCAACTTGATTTTACGGGTCGACATTTCCTCGCCGTCTTCGGTGGTGTAACTGTCTGTAAAGAAGAACTTCAGCGGAAAAGTTCCCCATTTTGTCTGGGCGTATTTCATGTTGCTGACACGCGATATGGTACTTTTGTCGAGTCCTGTACGTTCTTCTATATCCTTGAGAATCATAGGTTTCAAGTCGGCCTCGTCGCCATCGAGAAAGAATGCTTTCTGTCTTTCGATGATGGCTTTCATCGTGACGATGAGTGTGTGTCGGCGTTGCCTGATGGCTTCGATGAATCCTTGTGCCTTGTCAACTTTCTCCTTGGCATAGAGCAATGCCTCCTTGTCCTGCCGGCTCATGTTCCCCTTGTTCTTTTTGTAGGTGTCTATCATGTCGGTAAATGAGGTGGAGACGGTCAGCTCGGGCATATTGCCCCGGTTGAGCGAGAATGTCACCGTGCCGTCGTCGTTGGTGTCGACGATGAAGTCGGGCGTTATCTGTTGCAGGTTTCTGCCTTCGGTCTCGCCTAACGATGCTCCCGGCTTAGGGTTGAGTTTGCGTATCTCTTCCTGCAGGGTGGCGAGCTGGGTGTCGTTCAGTTCAAGTCCCGTCTTTATCTTGTCCCAATGCTTCTTGGTGAACTCGTCGTAGTAGTCGGTGAATACTTCTTCCATCGACTTTCGCAACACGCCCTTAGGCATGCGTTTCACTTGTAAAAGCAGACATTCCTGCAGGTTTCTTGCTCCGATGCCGGCAGGGTCGAAGGTTTGCAGAATGTGCAATATCTTCTCCAACTTCTGTTCGCTGACGTCTATATTCTGATAGATGGCGAGTTCGTCGCAAATACTGTCGAGGTCTTTGCGCAACAGGCCGTCGTCGTCGAGTGATCCGATGAGATATTCCATGATCTGCTTTTCGGTATCGTCGAGCATCTGCATGTCCATCTGCTCCTTCAACTTGTCGTAGAAGGAGATGGTGTCGCCGTAAACCATTTCCTCGTAGTCGGCATCCTGCTTGTTGTTTCGGTCTGAATTATAGTCGGGCATCAGGTCGTCGCGTCCTATGTTTTCCAGTGCCGAGTCGAGAGCATCTTCTCTTTCCTCCTTTTCTGTCTGTGCCTCGTAGTCGTCCTCCTCGTCATTGTTATGCGAGTCGTTGTCTTCCGGCAAATGATCGTTTTCGTTTGTGTCATTTGCCAGCATGTCGTCTGGATTCTCGCTTTCCAGGGCTGGATTGTCGTCCAGCTCAGCATTGATGCTGTCTTCTAATTCGGTAAGTGGCATTTCCAAGAGTTTCACCTGCAACATTTGCTGGGCAGAGAGCTTTTGCAGCTGTTGAAGCTTCTGTTCTTGTGTCTGAATGAGTTTCTGAGCCATTTTTACTTGGTGTGAGTTGTATTTATTGTTTTTTGAAGTAAATTTTCAGTTCTGTGGCAAGCTGATAGAGTTTGTCAGGATTGCCGTTCCCATATCGTTGCCAGATGGCACTGCAGTCGTTGAGCAGAGGACTGATGAGCACGTCTTCTCGGTTGAGATACGGGTCGCAGAATATGTATATGCTCATCACGTCGGCTATCTTCTCCGGTGTGGTATGTATCAGTTTGGCAAGATTGATAATCTCTGGCGTCTCAGCCACCATGGTGATAGGGGTGAGCTGGAAGTAGAGATCGAGTATGATGATGAGCTTCACGGGCGTGAGGGTGGGGTCAGCCTCAAGCGGCTCCCAGTCGCGCTCGAATGTTTCGTTGAGCTTCACTCCCTGGTAGAATGCCTCTGCATTGCCGTAGCCTTGCATCTTTCTGAGCATCTTGATGTCGTGAGACAGCTTGCCTGGCTTGTTGGCATACTTCTCCCATAGCCGTGTGATGCGAGGTGTCATCATTCTCAGCTTGAACATCTGCTCATGCAGGTAGGTGGGTGGTATGTGCAACTCCAGGCTTAGGTCTACCATACCTTTCGAATAGAGCGGTTTTACACCCATGGGCTTCTTCTGATACAATTGTAGCAGCAAGAGCCAGTATTCTTCATTCCAAAGGGGATGTTTAGCCATAATACATATCTTATTTTAATGTTATGTGCAAAAATACGACTTTTCGTTGGTTAAACAAAATAAAATGATAAAAAAAATACGCAACTCCGAACTTTGTCGAAATTGCGTACTTAGAATACTATATTCCCAAATTTTTCATAACTCAAAAAGTGTTCTGCTTTCGCAAGTTTCACACTCTGTTTCGTCGTCCTTGAATAAACAATCTTTTATTTACCTTACTTTTCTAATACCTGTTGTCCTTGAATAAACAATCTTTTTAATCTACCTTAAATTTACTAACTAAAACCTAAACAACTAACAATCTTAACCTAAAAACCTAATAACCTTTTGTCTTATTGACGATGCAAAGGTACGACGATTAGAGATAACTGCCAAAATAATTGATGGGAAAAGCAAGAAAAACTCCTTTTTTTTGACCTAAATCAACTGTTTGTGTGCGTGCACAAGCAAAAACAGCTATTTTAGTGCTTCTTTACTGATAACTGCAGCTATGGTTTTAAGGCGCAGATAGTCTTCTGAGAGGCAGATGTGTCCTGCCTTGCCCCAATGGTTGCCCCAGGAGTTGCGGCATACATAGTAGTTACGATGGTTCTTGCTGATCATGCCGATGATTTCCATCACGTGGTCGTCGGTGGTTTTCAGACTTTCGAATTCTCTTTGGCGTGACGCCTGTGTGGTGGGAAGCTGAGAAGGCAGAACGTCTACAAAACCATGTCGGGGATGACGAAAACCTTCCTCGCTGATGTCTCCCTCCCAGCAAACTGGATGTCCGTGGCTGATGGCGTTACGGATGTATTGCATCAGCTGGTCGATGGGCACATTAAGAAAAACTTCTTGGGTCTGGTTGTCGGGTGTTTCCAATGCAAATCCCTCGCCGAAGGGATGATGTGTGAAACTGGTGAGCATCTCATATTCGCCAGGGAAGCATACGCTGTTGGCAAACTCTTCGGGCGTATATTCTGCACCGAGCATATATACAGTCTTGGCAGGCATATAGCCCATCTCGTCATCGAAAAGACGGTTGAGCCTGCTTTTCAGTTTCTCTATACCTATTTGTTGGGCAATGGCATTGCGGCACAGAAACTCCACCTTGCGGCGCAGAACTCTCATGTCGATATCCTTCTTGTCCTCATAACTGTCGTAGGGAACTATACCATACTTATTTATATAATGTATCAGCATGGGCGCCATGCCTCTCATGCTGATGGGCTTGGTCCCTTTAGAAAAGTAGTATTCTACGGCCTTCTCCTGCAGCATCATTCTGGCAATATAAGCCACAGACAGGTTGACCGAATCGCCCTTCATGATGTGCTCGCTCTCCATTGTGGCAAGCATGGCGTATGCCCAGCATAGAGGACTTTTGCCTTGATTCTTGACAGGGGTTGTGCTTATCAACTTTGTTTCTTGGACAACAGAACCTTGTGGAGTGTTGCAGGATGTGTGACTACTCTTGTACTGGCAACTGCAGATGCAGAGAGTCAATATGGTGATGATGATTTTATTTTTCATAAGCGCAAAAATACAACAATCTTTCTGAAGTACGCAAGATCCCTATGATTATTTTTCATTTATTTACCATGAATTATTTTGTAGTGTCTGCAAATAAATGTACCTTTGCACGAAGAAATTTAAACGTTTAAAGATAAAATGGCATTAAAATGTGGTATTGTGGGTCTTCCTAATGTAGGAAAATCCACATTGTTCAACTGTCTGTCGAGTGCAAAGGCACAGGCAGCCAACTTCCCTTTCTGTACTATCGAACCAAACTTGGGCGTCATCACCGTACCCGATGAGCGCCTTAACAAATTGGCAGAGATAGTTCATCCAGGTCGTATCGTTCCTGCTACATGCGAGATTGTAGACATCGCAGGATTGGTAAAAGGTGCCAGCAAGGGTGAGGGCCTTGGAAATAAATTCTTGGGAAATATTCGTGAGTGTGATGCTATCATCCATGTTGTACGTTGTTTTGACGATGACAATATTGTTCGTGAAGGTGGTGCTGCCGTAGATCCATTAGAGGACAAGAGTATCATCGATACCGAGTTGCAGCTCAAGGACTTGGAAACTATTGAGTCTCAGCTTTCCAAGCAGCAGAAAACTGCAGCAGCAGGAAACAAGGATGCCAAGGTGATGGTGGCTGTGCTCGAAGCTTATAAGGAAGTGTTGGAGCAGGGAAAGAATGCCCGTGCCGTGACTTTCGAGAGCAAAGAGGAGCAGAAAGTGGCTCACGACCTCTTCCTTCTCACAACCAAACCAGTTCTCTATGTTGCCAATGTGGATGAGGCTTCGGCCAAGACCGGTAATGAGTACAGCAAGAGAGTAGAGGAGATGGCCAAGGAGGAAGGCGCCGAGTGCATGGTTATCGCAGCCAAGACAGAGGAAGACATCGCATCGCTCGAAACTTACGAGGACAAGTTGATGTTCTTGGAGGAGCTCGGTCTGGAGGAGAGTGGCGTGAACCGTCTCATCAAGAAGGCTTATGCCCTGCTGAATCTGGAGACATTCATCACAGCCGGCGAAATGGAGGTGAAGGCCTGGACCTATCACAAGGGCTGGAAAGCTCCACAGTGTGCGGGTGTAATTCACACCGATTTCGAGAAAGGATTTATTCGTGCCGAGGTGATCAAGTACGACGACTATATCAAGTATGGCTCTGAGGCTGCTGTACGTGAGGCAGGCAAGCTCGGTATCGAAGGAAAAGAGTATGTTGTGCAGGATGGCGACATCATGCACTTCAGATTCAATGTATAATAATATAATGTATAATGTGTGGTGATTAACCCTGCGCGTTTTTCACCACTCCTATTATAATATAGAAATGATGGCTAATCTGCTCAATTATATTGTTTGGGATCCAGATCCCATTCTGTTTCATTTGGGTCCGATAGCATTGCGTTACTATGCCACTTGCTGGCTTGTAGGCTTGCTGTTGGGTTATCTGCTGATGCAGCGCCTTTACAGACAGCAGAAGATAGGCGATGAGAAGTTTGAACCACTTTTCATCTATATATTTATCGGTATATTGGCAGGTGCACGTTTGGGGCATTGCCTTTTCTATCAGCCAGAGTATTTTCTCAGTCAGTGGGATCATGTTGTAGAGATGCTGATTCCTATGCACCATCTTCCTGACGGCAGTTGGAAGTTTACTGGCTATGAGGGATTGGCCAGCCACGGAGGAGTGATTGGTTTGTTTGTAGCCATTTGGCTCTATTGCCGTAACTTGAAGGTAAAAGGATGGGTAGTGCTCGACAATATGGGCATTTGCTCGGGCATAGCTGCCGCCTTTATCCGCATCGGCAACCTGATGAATTCCGAGATTATCGGCAAGGTGACCGATGTGCCATGGGCTTTCATTTTTGTCAAGGAAGACCAATATCCCCGCCATCCAGGACAGCTCTACGAGGCTATAGCCTATCTCATCATCTTCCTCCTTATCTTCTTTATCTACAAGAAGAAGGGGCCTAAGAGCGTAGGCTCTGGTCTTTATTTTGGTCTGTGTCTTACTCTTATCTTTACCTTCCGTTTCTTCATCGAATACACGAAGGAGATTCAGGTAGCCTTCGAGGCTGGTCTGCCTATGGATATGGGACAGATTCTCAGCATTCCTCTTATTCTTCTCGGTGTATGGAGCATCGCCTCCAGCTTCAGAAGAGCAAAGAAGATACAGGCATAAGGCGATAACGGAAAGACCTGTTAAGCGAGTATTTTTTGATAAAAAGCTTCATATTCTTTAGCCACCTTCACATAGTCGTGATGGTGGCTAATGTATTCTATACCCTGTCTTTTGAGTTCAGGAATCAGTTGGGGATTCTCGATGAAGTGTTCCAACTGCTGGTAAACACTTTCATAATTGGGCAGTACATTGATGATGGGGCGCAGATGTTCCTCGTGCAGAATCTCGTAGTTTTCGGGTTCTCCTCCTCCTATACAGATGATTCCTCTTGCCATGGCCTCCAGAGGATTCATGGAAGGTGTGTAGCTGTATAATTGATCGAGGATGGCATCGCTACCGTTCATCATCTCAATATATTCGGCAAAGGGAACGCTTTCTGCTATGCGGAGTTCCACCTTTTCAGGGTATTTCTCAGCTATATCTTGTGCAGCTTTCAGCATAATGTCGGTTCCCTTGTATTCACTTCTGTTCTTGTTGATGCCGATGAAAAGTTTTACTTTATCGGGTGTCTGACCTTTGATATCTGCCTGCTGGGCGTAAGGTCGGATGGGGAAGGGAATAAATGTTGTTTTATCTGGAAAAGAAGGCTTATAGCATACCCAATATTCATACAGGCCGGTAACGATTCCGTCGCAGTCCTTTGCTATCATCTTGTTGAGGCGTTCCTTTTCTGTTCCTATCCAGTCTTTTCTTTCTCTCAAGGCGTCAGCATTGGTACGTAGTTGGTTTCCGATGTTGAAGTCGCTGTATCTCAGAGGCTTGTCTTTGCAGCATACATTGACCCAATAATAGTCCATACCGAATCCGCCAAGGATGATTTTCTTGTTGTGCCGGCGAAGGTAACGATAGATGGGGAATATGCGTTCAGCCTTCAATTCTAAGAACATTGGATTGATGAGTTGCACAATGTCGTATCCGCGCAGTTTGGGCAAGACCTTCAGCAACTTGGCTAAATAGATAATACCTCCCTTCTTCCCTGGTTTTCGTACCAGGTCGATGTCTCGTGGATAATTTTTCCAGAAGTCACCATTAGAAAGCACGGTTACCTGATGCCCCAGCTTGCGAAGTCCGTCAGCAAGCGTGGCATGCACATTACTATATTCGCCCAAAAGAAGAATTTTCATCATTGGCTTTCTCTTATTTCAATTTTAAAAGAGTGTAGAATAGGATTTTTCTGGTAATCTTGTTATTGATGGCTTTTGCAAATATCTGATATTTCTTCGTGTATTTTTTATCAGGAAGCGGAAACAATCCTTTATCATGCAATCTCTTGATATTTTTTTCTAAATGTTTGTAGTTCTTTGCCAATACGATAGTATTGTACAGATAGTCCATGGTGAGTTGGGCTATTCGTCGGTTGAGAGCGATACGCTCTGGTTCTGAAAGATAATTTGATTTCTCTTGTAGTTGGAAAATTACCTTCTCCGTATCGGCCAGTCGTTTGAGATAATGACGCTTATCTTCTGTTTTATGCATAATAGAGTCTTCTCTCTCACGATAATAGTAAGCTTTTGTATCTGTTGTTATGATGCGCTCTGCCTTTAAAAAAAGTATAGGAGTAAACTCCTCATCCTCATGCAGAATACCAGGAGTGAAACGTTGTTGCTGCAAGAGATCTCTCTTGAAGGTATAACACCAAGCTGCAGCCCGAAGATTGTTGTTGTAT
The DNA here is from genome assembly GCF_029348455.1 of Segatella intestinalis. NCBI lineage: Bacteria > Pseudomonadati > Bacteroidota > Bacteroidia > Bacteroidales > Prevotellaceae > Segatella > Segatella intestinalis. The sequence goes on along the minus strand of NZ_JARJVV010000022.1, from coordinate 16,210 downwards.
AGATAAGCACTGCCACTTATGGGTTCAGAATACTGATAAGGAACTTCTTTATCAAATGTTTTATTTGAAGAAGTGAAATGTACAATATCAGGATTGTGATAGCGTAAGAGATCCAGACAATGCTCGTACCCTACCTGGATAAGACAGTCATCTCCGTCGACAAACTGGATATATTTGCCAGAAGCATTTTGCAGTCCGGTGTTTCTTGCAATAGACAGACCTTGGTTACGTTGACGTATATAGATAATGTCATCTTGGTATTCCACTAAATCGTTGATGAGCGAAATATCGCTTCCGTCGTCTACCAGAATGATTTCTCTTTCTCTTGAGTTGAGAGAGAGTTGCAGGATGCTTTTCAGACATTCCACAAGATATTCTAATGGCAGGTTGTAAGTTGTGATGATGAAACTTACTAAAGGTATTTGTGTATTTGCAATCATATTATTTTCTTCTATATAATCTGTGTACGAATTTGTTAAGTCTGCATAGGTTATGATAACCTATAATGTTAAGTAATCTTAGTTTAAAAACTTTGATTTTCACCGATTTACCAAGTTTTTCAACATGGTGGATAACTGGTGGATTATTTTCGTATTGTCCCGATAACTCATAGAGGTCGAGCAAGACATTAAGAATTTGTGTCATGAAAATTTGCAGAGAAAGGCTATATTTCTGGATCTGTTTCTCTTGACTCCCGATTTTGTTCATAATGGCTTGAAGACTTTGGGTATGACCATCATACAGATTGTATAAATCCTTGTATGTTGCATTTGCCGTGATGCCTTTGGCATTCCACCGATATTCATAGCAACCAACGTTTGTAGTTCTGATGTTAGGAGTAACGAAACTCCCATGATATGGCAGAAGGCCTATGAGATATGGGACAGTCAGGACATCCTCGAAATTTTTTCCTTTAGGAAAGCATATATGTTCAAATAAAGCACGTTTATATATCTTATTCCAGGCATAAGTGTGTTTGTATGCTTTCTCTTCCAGCCAATAGTCAATGGCATCTTGATATTCTATTTCTTTAAAAAGCAGTAAATGTTCTTTGGAACTGTTTCCTAACCTTTCCATTACTGGATATTCTAAGATATCTGTTTCAGGATACGTGATTATTTTTTCTATGACGAGTGAAAGAGTGTCTTCTGCTATCGTATCATCGCTGTCTATGAAAGTAATATATTCTCCTTTGGCTTGTAGAATTCCAGCATTGCGTGCATCGCTCAATCCTCCGTTTTCCTTGTGGATAACTACGATATTCTTATTTCTTGCTGCATATTCATCACAAATTCTCGGGCACGTATCAGTCGATCCATCGTCTACGAGAATCATCTCATAGTCGGTGAATGATTGTTGCAAGATGCTGTCAAGACATCTTGGCAGCGTGTCTTGCGTGTGATAGACTGGTATGATGATGCTTAGTTTCATGCCTACAAAGTTACTGAAAATCATTGAGAGAAGACAAATATATTAACTTTTCTTTAAAAGTATATTGTTATATTTTGAAATATCGACTTTTTGTACTACCTTTGTAGTAAAAATGAGTAAATTGTTAGTTCATAAAATCATAGGATTTCTTTTTAGACCTTTTCAAAAAGAAAATATTTTATTTTTCTTTTTGATGTATTTGTTAGGGTTAACCAGTATCATATTTGAACTATGGAATGGAAGTCGCTTTTGGATGACTTTTGAACTTTTTTTTGACTTGTATATATATAGTTTATTTGTTTTTTTGTTTTCTAATAAATATAGATATTACATTAGGCTTATATCAGTTTTTGTTTTTTATCTTTTATCTATTATAGATATGGCATGTTATGTACGTTTAGGCATGCCTATAACCCCAATATTATTACAATTGGCATTGCAAAGTAATACTCGTGAAGCAACAGAGGCTTTGGTAAACTATTTAGATTGGAAAATGGTGTGTTCTCCCCTAAGTTTGGTGTTTGTTCAATTTTTATTAGGAATTTATCTTATTTCTCATAAAAAAAGAATGAGCTGCTATACATCTCGATTGTTTTTTTTCAAAAGTATCAAAATAAAGAAGTCGGTTTTTGTATGCGTTTTACTATTAGCTGTTTTTAGTGGAATATCGAGTTTTGAAAATAAAGAATATATGTACTATCGTATTATTCGGCAGTATAGTGAATTGGAAACTCAGAAAGTTAAAGACTTTTCTCAAAAAACTAACTTCTATCTTCCTATTTATCGTTTAGCCTATTCTGTCTCGGAAACCCATAGATTACAAAGAGAGATAAGACAATTTGAAAAAAGTATGGATAAGGCTTATGTTGATGCTGTTGATTATACTTCTCCCCACATTGTCGTTATTATTGGCGAAAGCTATAATAGGCATCATAGTACTTTGTATGGATATGATAAAAATACAACTCCATTTCAACATACAAGATGGAAGAATGGAGAAATGGTTGTTTTTAAGAATATGATAAGTTCTTGGAACACAACATGCGAGTCCTTTAAAAATATGTTTTCAACACAATGTGTTGGTCAAGATGGGACATGGGCTTCAGCTCCACCATTTCCTTTGTTATTTAGAAAAGCAGGTTATCATACGGCATTTATGAGTAACCAATATGTGATAGGAAATGAGGTTTTTAATGCTTTTACAGAGAATGCATTTTTTAACAATCCGAAGACAAGTCAAAAGATGTTTGATAGTCGTAATTCACAAAATCACGATTATGACCTATCTTTAGTGGATGATTATAAGCGTTTGGATATTGGAACCGAACCTTATACATTAGATATTTTCCATTTCTTAGGACTACATGTAGATTTTAGTCAGCGTTATCCACGTAATTATTCTATATTTTCTTCAAAAGACTATTCCCGTACAGATATTTCTGAGGAAGATAAGCAGATATTAGCAGATTATGATAATGCCATCGTTTACAATGATTTTGTGATTGATTCTATTATCAAATTATATGAGAATAAGGATGCTGTCATAATATTTGTACCAGACCATGGTGAACGAGTTTTTGATCATTCTAAAGAGTGGGGGAGAAGCCTTACTTGGGATAAAAATGATATTTGTCAGCAATTTGATATTCCTTTTTGGATATGGAGTTCTTCTATTTATCGAACTAATCATCAAACTTTATGGAAACAGATTCAGGATGGCAGTACCAGACCTGGTATGACAGATGCACTTGCTCAGTTGCTGCTGCATATTGCTGGGATTCATACCCCTTGGTACTTTCCTAAATATGATATATTGAATGGAATGTATAATGTCAATAGAAAGAGAATTATACGAAACGAGCGTGATTATGACAAAATAGTTGGAAATTAATAGCAATCAATTCTAATCACAGTTCCTGATTGAGCACTTTCAATACTTTTAAATACGCCATATTGAAGCATAGAGATAGTCTGGATTATAGGGAGATTCCTTGATTAAATTCTTTTGCCATTCAAGACCAACAAGGCTTTATGAAAAAATCTATCCATACCCCAATAGACTAATACAGAACACATGACGGAGCAGAAAGATATTGCCAAAAAGCACAATATAGGCATGTAACCATTCTGGAAATCTATTTTTGAACATAGATTGAGCCCGATAGATGTAAAGTATCGGTGGATGGCAAAAACAAAGAAACTTGTACCTGAAAGATATTGTGCAATACTTCCTTGTTGTTTGTTTTTTGTTAATAAGTGTACAACATTGAGTATGATGAAAATGAATAGGGTTTCTTCTATGATTTTAATGTCCGATTGGTACACGATTCTTATAGAGAAAAGCACTCCGTAGGCTACCATGAATCCTATCAAACTTTTCTGAGATAACACCCAACTGGAATGATTGATGGAGAAATAAGCACCAAATATAAAGAAGTATAAATAATAGTCATTGAAGCCTGGAACTTCAGGAATCATTCCGCTCAATGCGATAGCTCCCAGTGCGATTACAAATATCATTCTTAGCTTTTGGGTAGCATACCAAATAATAGGTGCCAACAGCGTGTAAACAAGTAGACACTGGATAAACCAAAATTGACCAACCAAAGGGCCTACTTGGTCTGTTTGACAACCTGTAACCTCTCTGATATTCCAAAAAATCAAGATAAAATCTTGTATTCTAAAATCCGCAATTTGTTTATGTAGAAGCAGATTTATATTAGGTTTTATCTGTTGTAATATGAAAATCATTATAAAGCAGATGAGATTCCATAAAATATATGGAATAAGCAGGCTATATACTCTATGAATTATCTTATTTTTAAAAATATCTAAGTTGAAATTTCCTTCACGAAATAGCAAAAAGCCAGAGATAAAGAAGAATAAAGCCAATGAGTAAAAGCAGATATCACCGATAATGTAATTGGATAAGATGTGGATAGAGGTAAATTGGTTGGCAGATGCATTATATAGAGCGATATTAGAGTGTATCATGACGATAACCACGCAAAGCGGAAAACGCAAAATACTGATTGTTTGTGATATAGAAGTTTTCATAAGTCAATATGTGTTGCCTATCAGATTGTTAGGCTTTTATGATATTTTTGTTTGATTTGCCCACCATAAATGGTAAGTATCTATAAATCAACCATGTTATGATTGTGGTTACGATATATACAGTCACGAATGCAGTCATCACGTATAAATAGTTTCCTTGATATACTAATCCTACCTTCGTCAGGAGTTTACTGACAATGAGGGGTACTCCTCCACAAAGGAAGTAATAGACAAGTGAATGTTCTCCAGTCCATTCTATATATTTACAAACTGGTAGTCTCTTGCATAGATGTATAAAGCATAAACTACATATTAAGGCATCCAATAAGAAGAACGCATAGTTATTGATGTCGATATACCATATCATCATATTTACCTCTATGACCTGTTCGGCTATTTTTATGCAGACAAGCAGTATCAGCAACAAGGCTATATATATAGGATGGTTTATAGGGTTGAATACTTTCTCATATCGATGGTAAGTATAGCCAATACAGAGAAAAAGTAAGGCTTGCATACTGTTATCGAGTTGCCATATATAGGGTTGATTACCCTGAGATAAGCTGATGGAGAGAATGAATCCTATTATTCCTGTCATGGCTATGGCTATTATGTTTTCACGACTCATCCATAAGACTAATGCAAAAATACTCTCAGAAAGAATGAGAGTGGCAACAAACCACGAAGATTGACCATAGGCGATTTGTGTGCATATTTCTATCAGGTTGATGCTGTTGTTATATACCCATGCTTTGGATAGGGAAATGAGAAATGAGAAGATAAGATAAGGTAAAAGTAAGGTTTTAGCGATGGATTTGATTTTGTTCTTGAAGTCAAATTTTGATTCTTTATATATCAAGTATCCAGAGATGATAAAAAAGAGGGTAAGAGCGTTTACTACATAGATGTTGTAATCAATGATATTCAAACCTGTGTAGTAAAGCTCTGTATGATCGAGGAGTATAGCTATCATGCAAATACCTCGAAGTAAATCTATCCAATGTTTTCTTTGTTGAGTCACCAATACTCTTTTTTTTTAATTAATAATGGCTATTTTGCAGACTGTTCCTTTGCTTCCGTCGTTGGTCGCCGTTTCTACCATATAGATACCACTTGCAACTCTTTTCCCTTTTTGGTCTTTGGCATTCCAAGTATAAGTACCACCTGTGCTTCTGCCTTGGTTTACTAAGATACCATTGGAGGTTACGATTTTGATGTCAGCATCGAAGGATAGTCCTGTGATGGTAATAAGGCCAGTGTAATCTGGTTTAACGGGATTCGGGTAAGCCCAGACGTTGTCTTTTGTCATCTCACTATTGATACTACCAGCTTCGCTCATGTATGAACAGAGACCTTTGTCTGTACCAAAAAAGACTTCTCCTGTCTTCTCATTAACAGCAATAGACTCAATGTTATTGGATAGTAACTTACTATTGGTGGTAGTAAAGTGATGAATTTGCGTCATACAGTCATCGCTGATAGCATAAACTCCGTTTCCTATGGTTCCAAACCACTTTCTGTTTCCGCCATCGACAGCAATACAGGTGATGTCAATTCCGTTTAAGAGATAATCAGCAAAATTAGTTCCATCATTACGAGGTATTTTTACTTGAACAAAGACAGGTGAGTCTGATGTTATCTCTTTTCTCTGTAACAGCAACGGACCCAAAGAGGTGCCTACCCATATATCGTGATTTTTGTCTTCAGCTAAATATCTTACATAATAAGGTTCTATCTTTGTTCCATCTTGGTTGATGAATGAATGGTACACCTTGATTCCATCTGTAGATATTTGGTAACACACAAGTGCAGGATATGTTGGATGGTTATTGACAAACCAGAGTAATCCACTGCTATCAAATGTGAGGCACTCCATAGAACCTAAAGACATTTGGTCTCTATATAGTTCTGTTTTATGATGCGATACCCATTGTTCTTCCTTTGAAAATTCTATTAGCGACTGGTTGGCTGGTGACTGGCAATTCACCATCCATAGGTTGCCTTCTTGATCAAACTTAATACTACCAATGATTTGATAGCTTTTGCTTTCATTATTGAAAGAAGTAATAAGACTGTTATCTGAATTATAAAACTTGATAAAATTTCCATCTTTGAATTCATAGAGACCATTTCTCGCACCTGCAAATACATGGCTTGCATCTTTGGGGTCTACATCTACACTATTGATATCGATATAGGATAGTCCCGTCTTTTTGCTAATGTTATCATCATAGATTTGCCAGTCTTCACCATTTAAAATCTGGATTGTTCCAGGGCGATTTGCATCAATGACGTGGCCGAAGCCTCCTCCGCATGTGTAGAGTAGATTATCAACGAATCGCATACCCCAGAAATAATTATACTTTGGTCCGCCTGGATTTAGTGTACTGACAAGTTGCTTGAGTTCGCTTTTATCCTCTTGAGTTTTAGCAGCGTAGTTTCCTACCTTACTCCAGTTGTTCTTGTCGAGTAGATTTTGGGAGAGAAGAGCACTATATTGACCATTTGTTTCGCTGTATGCATAGATACGATTATTTTTTATTTCGCACCAATTTACTTTGAATCCCAGATTGTAAGTGTCGCTGACTTCTCCATCTGCTATGTTTATTTTTATAATGCCAAAACCATTGCTCATGTAGGCGTATTTGCCATACATATAGATGTCGTTTACGGCTTTATCGCCTGTGGTTGAGGCGGTGTTGTAATCAGAGAGATTGGTTACCTCAAAGTTACTGACATTCATCAAGTCGATGTTGGAGTTGTTGTAGAGGATAAGCAGTCTCTTGGCAGAATTATTGTAACCGATATGTTGGATATCACAATCGCTCAGATAGTCTGTTTTACTGAATGTTTGAATACTTTGGTCGTTTTTGTTATAGACATAAAGGCTATTGGAAGCCTGTACAAAGATCAGGTTTCCTGCTTGTTCTACTTCTTGCACGTCATGATATGCCATATAGGCTTTCCAATCACCGATGGCTGCTTTTGCTTGATGAGATATGAATACAAACAAAAGAAGCGTGAGCGTATAATATATTTTTTTTATCATAAGAACAAAGTTCTTTATTGGGGTTTCTTATTATCAAGACTCCAAATGTACGTAATACATTAATTTATATATATTAAACCAAAAAATACTTGGTTTATTGCCTGTTAATCGTGTTTTTATTGGTAGGCTGAGCAGCGGGTACAGCTTTTTACATAGATTGGCAAGATGCCAACGATGTAACTTTTTCTCGTAAGCGATGATTTTGGAATAACCTTGCAACTCCTCTCTGAACTGATAAAGCGTGCGGAGACTTTCTTCTGTCTTGATTACAAAACTCCAGTTTTCTATAAAATGTTCATAACCTAATGGATTGTCAATATGCTTAATCTTTATGTGATTGTTTTTTAATGTTTTACCGAAGAGTACGTCTTCGTATCCATATTGGCGAAAGCGTTCATCTAACGGATGTTGCAACATGATGCTGCGTTTGATGATGAAGTTGGAGGTATGAAAGTCGCTGTATGGATTCTTTTGACGTTGTTTATAATCTCCGTTTTGCAGAGCTTTACATTCGAAGATATATCGCAGATTGTGTTTCTTGGTTTTTAGATTTCTTCTTACTTGATAGCCTCCGTAAATGACATCGCATTCTTGTTCTTTTTGGTATTTTGCAAGATATTGGTTGTTAATGACATTCATATTGCTATCAATAAACAGCAGCCAGGGGTGTTTTGCCTCTTGTGCCAAGAAATTACGAATAATAGCCCTTCCTACATTCTCTTTTCTCTCGACATATCTACTATTTTCCAAATCGTTGATTTCTCGATTTTGTTCTATGGTAGTTTTATCGGTAGAACCATCATCGGCAACGATGATTTCATATTCGAATTCAGACGCCGAAGATAATACTGCTGCTTGAGCTTGTAGGTTCTTTACAAGTTCAAAGCATACATTATTATATGTAGGAATCAAAATCGATAGCGAGTTGATCATTTGATGTATTTTTTGAGGTAATTACTACAGGGTGTTACCAGAAATTTCTTTGCCATCCATGATGTGAGGATGGTGAGGGTCAATGCTATTATTAACTTGTACTCCCAATAGGGGTTATCAATACCGAACATCCTTATGAAGATGCTTTGCACGATACGAAAGCAAAGGCTGTGACATATGAATATCTCAAAACTGATGCTACCCAGCCATAATAATGCCTTTTGATGGAATAGGCGGGTGAGCCATCCCTTGCCCTGATCGGAAGCTACGAAATAGAAAATGCTTACGACAGCTGGCAACCAATAAAGGGCAGCACAACGGAAGTTGGGATTAGTATAGATAGAAAGGTAATACATCCCTGCCGACAAGAGGACGATGGCTATATCTGCTATATGTGCCTGCCATGTACCAAGTTGGGTGGTGATGAGCGCATAAACTTGTTTCCCCTTTTCTGAACGATAGAATCGATAGAGTAAGATGCCCAAACAGAAGTCTATCATGCGAAAGGGTGGAGCTGCGTAAATATAGTCAGCCGATTTGTCTTCTTTTATTATCATTGTTAGGGCGATATATGCCATCATGTAGATAATAAAGATTACCAGTGGTAATGCTTTTTTTCTTTGCATTAACCATCGGTATAGATACTTGAAAAGGAAATAGTAGATAATCAGGTCGGATAGAAACCACGTAGGTCCATTGAGACCTCCCATGAATTCATGGATAGGTATCCAACACTGTAGTAAGAACGTGTGAGCTACGGTCTGATACCAAGGACCGAGAAGCCCCAATCGGTTGTCCAAGGGTATTATGATAGCTATAACCAACAGGTGGAGCGGATAAAGTTTGAAGATGCGTGAAAGAAAGAATTTTTTATTGCTCATCTCTTCTTTCACTAATCTTTCACCATAGCTCAGTGATAATACGAATCCGCTGATGATGAAAAATATGACCACAGCATATTCTCCTAAGTAGTCGTTGCAAGCTTGGGAGATGGGAAGTGTGGCATGCGACATCACTATCATTAAGATAAGAATGAATCGCAAGGAGTTGAGGGTTCTAATCATTTCTTGTTATCGTCTGTTGTATTTATTCCGCAGGGTGACCTTATCTCTTCTTCAAGTATTCTGCCAACTTAGCCACGGCTCTTGCTCTGTGGCTGATGCCGTTCTTGATTTCTTCGCCCAATTCAGCAAAACTCTTGTTGTAGCCTTCCGGTACGAAGATAGGGTCGTAACCGAAACCTTCTGTGCCGTGTTTCTCAGTGGCGATGCTGCCGTTTACTATACCCTCGAACTGGTGGATCTTCTTGATGCTGGTACAGCCACAAGGACACACATCCTGCTTCTCTATATAGCAGATGACGGTACGGAAACGGGCTTTGCGGTTCTCTTTTCCATTGAGTTCGCGCAGGAGTTTTGACATGTTGGCCTCGCTGTCGTGGTCGGTTCCTTCTGCATATCGGGCACTGTGAACTCCCGGTGCTCCGTCTAAGGCCTCTACTTCCAGTCCTGTGTCGTCGGCAAAGCAACTGACGTGGTAATGGTCGTATATGTATTGAGCCTTCTGCAGGGCATTCTCCTCTAAGGTGCTGCCTGTTTCGGGAATGTCTGCTTCACAGCCTATCTCTTTCAGCGATACTACTTCGTATTGGCTGCCTAAGATGTCGCGTATTTCTTGTAGTTTGTGCTGATTGTTGGTTGCAAAAACTATTTTCATTTCTATTAGTGTTTAATGTTTAGTGTTTAATGTTTATTTACTTAGCAGATAGGCATAAACTCTAAACACCAAACTTTTCAATTACTTTATCTTTTGAATATCTTTCTCTTTGATCTTCACTTTCATCTCGTCGAATCCTTCTCCATAGACACCGATGACGGAGCTTTGGCTTACGAAGGCGTTAGGGTCGATGATTTTGACGATGCGGAAGATGGTTACACTCTCGTTCTTCTTGGCCAGAATACAGAGCACCTTCATCTCGTCGCCTGTGTACCAGCCATGGCCGTCGAGGATTGTTACGCCATGATCCATCTGTGTGCCGATGGCATTGGCTATCTCCTGATATTTCTTGCTGAATATCATGAACTGCACACTCTCTCGCTGGGCGTTCATCACATAGTCGAGTACCAAATTCTCTATCACCATCGTACAGAGGCCGAATACCACCTTTCTAACGGCATCTATCGTCGTGAAGTCGGGCTTGGCATTGAAGACGAAGAATGAACTGCCTACAATTACCAGGTCGACGAAGATGAGCACTCGTCCCAACGAGATGTTGTGATACTTGTTGACGATGGCTGCTATGATGTCGGTGCCTCCTGTGCTACCATTGTGCAAGAATACGATGGCAAGCGATAGACCCGTGAAGCAGCAACCGATGATGAGCGACATGAAGTCCTGTCCTGGTCCTAATATCTGTATCAACTCGCCATGAGGACCCATCAGGGAGTCTTGTGCCAAAGCCAACAGTACCGAGAGCATGCCGATGGCGTAGATGGTTTTCACCATGAACTTAAGTCCCAATATCTTCAGCGCTGCTACCAACAGAATGGCATTGATAATAAAATAAGAAAAGTAGATGGGGATGCCTGTTCCGTAGTAGATGACGGCAGCGACACCGGTGACACCTCCTGTCACGATTTGGTAAGGTAACAGGAAGAGAGTCCATCCGAATGTATACAACATGAGTCCAAGGGTTATGTAAAAATAATCCTTGAACTCATTTTTTATTTTTGGACTGATTGCTATTTGCATATTACTTTTTCAATACGACGTTGACAATCTTCTTGGGTACGACGATAACCTTCAGTACGTTGAATCCTTCCAGGTACTTCTGGCTCTTTTCGTCGGCCAATACTTGTTTCTGTATTTCCTCGTTGTTGGCATCCACAGGGAAAGTCATCTGGAAACGAGCTTTACCATTGAAGGAAATGGTGAGCTGCATATCGTTCTCCTTCAGATACTGCTCATCATACTTTGGCCATGCTGCGTCGCATACGCTTCCCTGTTCGCCGAGTGCTTCCCACAACTCTTCTGCGATGTGTGGAGCGAATGGAGCGATGAGGATGACGAGATCTGTCAGGAGTTCCTTGTTGTGACACTTCTGCTGACCCAATTCGTTCACGGCAATCATGAAGGCTGAGATAGAGGTGTTGTAAGAGAACTTCTCGATATCCTCGCTTACCTTCTTGATGAGCTTGTGTACGCTCTTCAGGCTCTCTGGCTTCGCTGCCTCGTCGGCTGATGGCAGGAAGTTGTCGGTGCGGTTCTCGTAGAACAGACCCCAGAACTTCTTCAGGAAGCGGTGGCAACCGTCGATACCGTTGGTATCCCAAGGCTTACTTGCCTCTACAGGACCCAGGAACATTTCATAGAGACGCAGGGTGTCGGCACCATACTTCTCGACAATCATATCTGGATTCACCACGTTGAACATGCTCTTAGACATCTTCTCGATCGCCCAGCCGCAGATGTACTTGCCATCTTCCAGAATGAACTCTGCGTTCTGATACTCTGGGCGCCAGGCCTTGAAGGCCTCGATATCCAGAATGTCATTGCTTACGATGTTGACGTCTACGTGGATTGGAGTTACGTCGTAATCCTTCTTCAGATTCAGGCTTACGAATACAGGAGCCTTGTCGTGGTCGTCGCTGTTGATGCGGTAAACGAAGTTTGAGCGACCCTGAATCATTCCCTGGTTCACCAGCTTCTGGAATGGCTCTTCCTTGCAGCTTACGCCGAGGTCGAAGAGGAACTTGTTCCAGAAACGAGAGTAAATCAAGTGGCCGGTAGCATGCTCGCAACCACCTACATAGAGGTCTACGTTCTGCCAGTACTCGTCGGCTTCTTTGCTTACGAGGGCCTGGTCGTTGTGTGGATCCATATAGCGCAGGTAGTAAGCCGAAGAGCCTGCGAAGCCTGGCATGGTGTTGAGCTCCAGTGGGAATACGGTCTTGTTATCTACGAGACTCTTGTCAACCACCTCTTTCTTCTCTGCATCCCAAGCCCACTTCTTGGCTCTGCCCAATGGTGGCTCGCCAGTCTCGGTTGGCTTGTAGGTCTCAATCTCTGGCAATTCGAGTGGCAGGCACTCCTCTGGAACCATCTGTGGCATTCCGTCCTTGTAATATACTGGGAATGGCTCACCCCAGTAGCGCTGACGTGAGAAGATGGCGTCGCGAAGACGATAGTTTACCTTCACTCTACCGATTCCTTTCTCGGTAACAAACTTCTTGGTAGCTGCGATGGCTTCCTTCACGGTGAGTCCGTTCAGAGAGAATCCGTCCATGCTACTCTTGCCTGCCACTGGCGAGTTGGTTACGATGCCTTCCTTGGCATCGAAGCTCTCCTCTGAAACATCAGCACCCTCGATAAGAGGAATGATAGGCAGGTTGAAGTGCTTGGCGAAAGCATAGTCGCGGCTGTCGTGAGCTGGCACTGCCATGATGGCTCCTGTGCCATATCCTGCCAATACATACTCGGAAATCCATACTGGGATTGCCTCGCCGGTGAAGGGGTTGATAGCGTAACTTCCTGAGAATACACCTGTTACGCTATGGTTGGCCATTCGGTCGAGCTCGGTGCGCTTCTTTACGTAGTCGAGATACTTTTCTACCTCTTCCTTCTGCTCGGCAGTAGTCACCTGCTGAACATACTCGCTTTCTGGAGCCAGAACCATGAAGGTTACGCCAAACATGGTGTCGGCGCGGGTGGTGAAGATGGTGAACTTCACGTCGCTGTCTTTTACTGAGAATTCCACCTCAGTACCCTCGGAACGGCCTATCCAGTTCTTCTGTGTCTCCTTGATGCTGTCGCTCCAGTCGATGGTGTTCAGACCGTCGAGCAGGCGCTGAGAGTAGGCTGATGTTCTCAGGCACCACTGCTGCATTTTTTTCTGGATGACGGGATAGCCGCCTCGCTCGCTCACGCCGTTTACTACCTCGTCATTGGCAAGTACTGTGCCCAGTCCTGGACACCAGTTCACCATCGTCTCGCCGAGGTAGGCGATGCGGTAGTTCATCAGTATCTGCTGCTTCTTCACGTCGTCGTAGCTGTTCCATTCCTCGGCGGTGAAGTCGAGCTGCTCATTCTGAGCCACATTCAAGCCCTCTGAGCCTTTTTCCTCGAAGCGCTTGATGAGCTTCTCGATGGGCTGAGCCTTCTGGCAGCTGTTGCAGAAGAATGAGTCGAACATCTTCTGGAAAGCCCACTGAGTCCAATGGTAATACTTTGGATCGCAGGTACGAACCTCACGGTCCCAATCGAAGCAGAAACCTATCTTGTCGAGCTGCTCGCGGTAGCGGTTGATGTTGGCCACGGTAGTTATCTCTGGATGCTGACCGGTCTGGATGGCATACTGCTCGGCTGGCAAACCGTATGCGTCGTAACCCATTGGGTCAAGCACGTTGAATCCGTTCAGGCGCTTGTAGCGGGCATAGATGTCGCTGGCTATATAGCCCAGGGGATGGCCTACATGCAAGCCTGCTCCCGATGGATAGGGGAACATGTTGAGCACATAGAATTTCTTTTTGTTTTCATCCTCGACAACCTTATAGGTCTTGTTCTCGACCCATTTCTGATGCCATTTCTTCTCGATCTCTCTGAAGTTGTATTCCATTGTTTTTTATCTTGTTTATTTTGTTTCCTTTTTCTTTTGTTTCTGATGTCTTGCGAGGGGCTGGCTCCTATATATTAAGGTGTAGCTCCGTTCAAGTTGCAAAATTACCTTAATTTTGTCACACTACAAAATAAAAAGCCATTTTTTTATGGACAACTGTATGAAGTTGGAGGGCAGAAATGCTCGGTTTTGCCCTGCTGCTCTGTTATTTAGCATGCACGCACTTCATGTTCTTTTCCAGTTGTTCTACAGAGCTGGCTCCTACCAGTACGCTGGTTACGCCTTTCTGTTTCAGTATCCATGCCAAAGCTTTTTCGGCCAGAGTTTCGCCCTCTGAGGCTGCCTCGTCGTTCCACTTCTTCAACTGCTCCAGCAGTTCTGGCGTCAGAGCGCTGTGCTTCAGGAAGTGTTCCTTTGCCATGCGGCTGTCCTGAGGGATTCCTTTCAGATAACGGTCGGTGAGAAGTCCTTGTGCCAAAGGCGAGAAGGAGATGAAGCCGATGCCGTTCTCGGCACAGTAGTCGAGAGTGCCCTGCTCCTGTGGCTCCTTGTTCAGCATGTTGAGTTTGTCTTGATAGATGAGCAGCGGACAATCGTGCTCCTTCAGATATTTGTCGGCAAACTTCAAGGCTTCCAAAGGCCAGCGGCTGATGCCTAAGTAGAGCGCCTTGCCTTGTCTCACGATATCGACCATCGCCTGGAGGGTTTCCTCGAGTGGCGTGTTGGGGTCGTAACGATGGCTGTAGAAGAGGTCCACGTAGTCGAGGTTCATGCGCTTGAGGCTTTGGTTGAGGCTGGCCGTCAGATACTTGCGCGAACCCCAGTTGCCGTAAGGCCCTTCCCACATGTCGTATCCGGCTTTGGTGGCAATGAAGAGTTCGTCGCGATAGGGACGGAAGTCATCCTGCATCAGTCGGCCCATGGTTTCTTCTGCACTTCCGTAGGGAGGGCCGTAATTGTTGGCAAGGTCGAAATGGGTAATGCCGTGGTCGAAAGCATAGTGTGTGATGGCACGGCTTCGCTCGTAAGGGTCGACGCCTCCGAAGTTGTGCCAGAATCCCAAACTGATTTTAGGCAGCAAGACTCCGCTCTTGCCGCATCTCTTGTAGAGAGCATCTGCGTCTGCGTAGCGATTGGCAGCTGCGGTGTAGATTCCTTTTACGTCCATATCTTTGTGTTTTAATATTTTGTTGTTTTCCGTCTGCGAAGATACAAAGTTTTTTCCATATAACAATTTTTATTGCGAAAAAATATTGTTCGGCGCTTGTTGAAGTTCTTGTCCTTCTTTCTTTGTCTTGTGAGAATTTGGCCCGATTCTCAATGATGGCTGGCTTCGGTCATAATAGACGACCGGGCTTGGTCTTAATAGATGGCTGGCTTCGGTCATAATAGACGACCGGGCTTGGTCTTAATAGATGGCTGGGCTTGGTCTTAATAGACGACCGAGTTCGGTCTTAATAGATGACCAGAATTGGCCTTGATAGGCGAGGCAAGTCTTTGCCTTGCGGATTTGGCTTAATCAGGAATGTTTTATGAACTCTCAGCAATAATATCCGGAAAACAGTGGCAGGAAAGCTTCTGTATATTTATTCGCGGTTAAGTTGTACTTAACTGTGAGAAAATAATTTCCCAGTTGTGAAAAAATATTTTTCCAGTTGGGGCGATATGGTTTTGCAGTTGGGAACTCGTTTTTCGGCAATTACTGCATGAATATACTGCATGAATATTCGTTGTAAGTCTTCGGCAGGTTTCGGAGAGTCAGAATGTAAGGCTTTGTTTATTGAAAACATCATGTTTCCCTTCGCCTGTGCGCCCGCACACGCGCAGCTCGCGCTCCCGTGTGTATAATATAATGAGAGTGGGGCAGGAAAGTCTCTTATTCTTTACCCTAACTGTTAAATAACTGTTAATTTTCAAACTTTTTCGTCGAAACTCTTGCGTGTTTGGAAAATAGTTTGTACTTTTGCACTCGCTTTTGAGAAATACACTTCTCCCAAGCGACAAAAGAAAAGAGTTCTTTGAAAGATTTCACATAAACAGACAAGTAGTACAAGAAGCGGTCTTGATTACACCTTATTATATTATAGGGCTGTTGATTGAGACTGGGTAAAAGAAACAAGCCGTCA
>NZ_JARJVV010000021.1:0-49759 GCF_029348455.1 Segatella intestinalis | reverse complement strand
TTTTGATTTTAAAGAACGTTTGGAGGAAGGAAGACATCGGCACATTAAAGAATGGACTAATGCAAACCTCTCTCCAAATTTGGCAGTGAAACGCATCAATACCATAGGTAAAAAATGCGTCGAATTTTAAACGGATTTTGAACACCCTACCTGTAAGGGCAAAAGCTTTAAAACTCCGAACAAATTATAAGGCTTTTGCCCTTACAGGGCGCCTTGCCGATTGCCATTATACCCAGGGCGCTGCCCTGGGCTAAGAGCTTCTGCCCTTTCAGGGCGTGCTGCTTGTATCCATTGCTCGGGCTAAGAGCTATTGGGCCATCAGCCCGTACATAAACCACTTGTGAAACTTGAGTTAAAAATCTATCACCAAACGCTATTTATCTTTCTTTTTATACACAAAAGTGTAATTCTTAAGCCGCACTCTTGAGAAATACACTTTTGTGTCAAAGGCTTTTTCCTTTAAAGCAATACTTTTGCAGCAGAAAAATAAAAAAAATCAAGCAAAACTGTAGCAATATGAAGGAAAAAGTAATTTTGACCACAGCGTTGTGCCTCTCGGCTATGACGCAGATGATGGCGCAGAATATCATCGGCAAGGTGATGGATATGAAGGGCGAGCCTTTGGCATTTGCCAATGTAGTATTATTGAATAGAACAGACTCGGCTTTCGTCAAGGGCGCAGTGAGTGGAGAGGATGGCAGCTTTGTCATCGACTCTTCCTGCAACGGCGGAATCATCAAGGTGACATCCGTAGGCTATAAGACTATCTGCAAGGATTGCACTGGTGAGAATGTGGGCATTATCAAGATGGAAGAAGACAGCAAGATGCTCGGCGAAGTTGTCGTGAAGTCATCCCTGCCTAAGACAATCCTGAAGAATGGCGGAATGACGACAACCGTTGTCGGATCCGTACTTGAGAAGGCAGGAACCATGGAGAACCTGCTCGACCGCATCCCTAACGTGTCTGCCCAGAATGGTAGCATCAAGGTATTCGGTCGCGGCGAGCCTGTTATCTATATCAATGGACGACAGATGAGAGACAAGAGCGAGCTGGACCGTTTGCATTCCGACAACATCAAGTCGGTGGAAGTCATCACTAACCCTGGTGCCCGTTACGCAGCCAGCACCAAGGCGGTCATCCGTATCACAACGAAGAAGATACAGGGCGAGGGCTTCGGATTTGATGCCTCAACCACAGGTGAATATGATGAGAAGAAAAACTTCGGCGGATTTGGCCAATTGAATATGAACTATCGCAAGAATGGCTTGGATTTGGGCGCATACGCCTTTGGGGCAAAGCAGTACCAGCCAAACAATCAAGATTTACAGCAGAAGACTTATCTTGACAAGACGTGGAACCAGAAAAGTGAGATAAGACAAGTAGATATTATCGAAGCCATGAACTTCCGCCTGGATGCCAGCTACCAGTGGGATGCCAACAACTCTATAGGTGCCAACTTTGGCTTTTTGAGAAATCCGAAACAGACCTGCGAAGCCAATATGACTACTGCTATATTGCAAGACGAAGATCAGACAGAAAGCTCTGACAGCCACGCTAATTTCTTCGAGCAGAAGAGCACACTTTCAAGCAATGTTTACTATGTCGGAAAGATTGGCAAACTCGGCATCGACTTCAATACCGACTGGCTTTGGTCGAAGAATAACGAGGACGTTGTTACAAAAGAGCAATATCAGGAAGTGGGGATGGACGCGCAGAGCCAGACGGTTCATAGCCTTACTGACAAGAAATATCGTTTGTTGGCTTCCAAGTTGGTGCTTTCCTATCCTTTGTTGGGCGGTGAGTTATCTTTGGGTGGTGAATATTCCAACACGCATCGCACATCCAAGTATCAGGTTGTGCCAACCAACTTCGTGTCGGATGATGACAGCCGTATAACAGAAAGCATGGCTTCTTCATTCTTGGCATATTCAAGGGATTTCGGAAAATTGAGCATGGAAGCAGGACTGAGATACGAATACATTGACTTCAATTACTATGAGTATGGCAAGTATATGCCAGGGCAAAGCAAGTCGTATGGCAATTGGTTCCCATCGCTCAGCTTATCGATGCCTGTGGGCAAGGTACAGATGCAGTTGAGCTATGCTACAGACATCGACCGTCCTCCCTATCATGACTTGCGCAGCGGCATACAGTATGACAACCGCTACACGTATGAAACGGGAAATCCATTCTTAGTGTCTGAGATAAGCAAAAATCTTAACTATGAATTGGCTTACAAGTGGTTGACTTTCAATATGACCTACAGCCATACTTCGCATACGATGATGTCGAATATGGAGACTTACAAAGACAATCCAGCAATAGGACTGCTTAAGCCTGTGAATGGAAAGGCATATAATCATGTAGAAGCTTCCGTCAACTTATGCCCTTCGTTTGGCATTTGGCATCCTTCATTTACGGCATCTGTGGCAAAGCAGTGGCTTGATATGGATGCACATGATGGCAAAATATCCAACAATCCTATGGCAGTATTCAACTTTAATAACACCTTCGACACCAAGTTGGCAATGTTAACGTGGATGATGTC
The DNA here is from genome assembly GCF_029348455.1 of Segatella intestinalis. Taxonomy (NCBI): domain Bacteria; kingdom Pseudomonadati; phylum Bacteroidota; class Bacteroidia; order Bacteroidales; family Prevotellaceae; genus Segatella; species Segatella intestinalis. The sequence goes on along the minus strand of NZ_JARJVV010000021.1, from coordinate 47,210 downwards.
GTATACCACTAAAGGATATGATAGAAATATATGTTTGTATAAACCAAGATTTTGTACCAATGTATCTGTATATAAGTCTTTCTTGAAAGACCGTTTGTCGTTCCAGCTCTTTGTCTATGATTTGTTTAGAACAGACATGAGCCACATGATTGCTCATTTTGGCAAAATGAAGGACATGATTGTTGATATACAGTCAAAAAGCAAAGTGTCTCTTACTATACGGTATAAGTTCAACACAACAAGAAGCAAATATAAGGGTACGGGTGCAGGAGAAAGTCAGAAGAACAGAATGTAATCTGTCTGCAGCATCCGGTAATAGTGTAATGACAATAAATCTCTCTATAAATGAACAACCCAATAAAATTGTTGATTAGTGGTGCAGACATGGGAGGCTTGATAGCTTCCTGTGCCTTGCGCCATGACTTCCATAAAAGCCCTCGGCAGGAAGATAGATTTCATATCTATCGCATAGAAAAGGATACGCTGACGATGGAAGATGTGGATGCATGCGACTTGTCGGGCATCCGGTATGCGGTGAATGCAACCTTGCATGACAACGAAGCCTCTTTTGCTTTCGATGAGAAATGTAAGGAGCAGGGCATCCCCGTTATCCATGCCGTCAATCTTGGCAAGGCTGCCTTTCTCGCTGTAGAGAAACCGAAAGGCTATCCATTCAGCGAAGTAGTGAAGAAAGGTTCGGATGATTTCCGTTGCTCATTAGGCAAGTATATCTCGCAGTACGGTATGTTCTGGCAGATGCCCGTGCCTTGGGTGGATGAAGCCATCAGACATTATTCTGAGGAGTCTTTCCCGCAACTGGGCATCGGGGCATACATTGCTGCCGGCTATTGTGCCAACATTCTCGCGAACCTTGCGGAAGGCAAGGAGGTGAAATACTTCCCCAAGTTCTATCTCTCGCCATTGTTGGAAGAGATATGATTGCGATTATATCATCTGATAGTTAGTGGCATGAAACAGCGCTTCGGCAATGTTCTTCACGCCCATCTTTGCGAAAAGGTTGCGCTTGCAAGCCTTTATCGTATCCACCGATTTGCATAGTCGGTCGGCAATATCATTCATCGTGTAACCTTGGGCAGACAATCTCAAAACATCTCTCTCTGTCTCGCTCAAGGTTATGCCTTCTTTCTTTTCCCACTTGTGGCGCGAGGTGGAATATTCAAAATAGCTACGCTCACCATTCTTCTGCATGATGATATGTCCCGGTTCATCGGTTGCCGCCAACGATACGGTGCAGAGGGCAAGCCAGATTCTTCCATCATCAGAAAGAAGTATCGGAGTGAGTTGATGATGAATCAATCGGCTATGTCTGCCATTGGTAAGATGAAAGTCGTACGAGATGGTATAGTCCAGACGGTCGCCCACAGGCAATTCATTGAAAAAATCAAAACCTTTCTTGTTCACTTCGAGCAGCATCTGCAGGTCAGCATCCGGAACATGGTCTATATACATCTGATAGCCAGCCTCCGTCAATTGCTCGGGCTCCAATCCGCAGAGATAAGCGAGGTTGTCTGATGCATAGATGAAATCCTGATGAAAATAGTCGATGATATAGACACACTGGTAGGTACTGCGGGCAAAAGCCTTTGCCGCATTCACCAATAATTCTATCTTGTCGTAATCTTCTCTGTTGATATGATTCACCTCGTTGGAATGGAGGAAGAAATCGTCTTTTTCTTTATTCATAAACTATTCTGAATATTCGTCCGCAAAAGTACAAGATTTTATTTGATTACAACTCTATGGTATTGTTTTATTACAGATAATTAACTCAACTTTCGTACACGCGAAAGTTGAGTAACCATACTTTCAGAGATTGAATCTTCCATGAATAAAATTTTCCTAATACTTTTTGTCATTTCAAATAAAAGCCGTAACTTTGCGATGTGCTTGTAAGAAAAGGCAAAGAATTGCCATTCTTCATATATGGTACAAACAAAAAGTCTAACCCTTTAAATTTAGAAAACCATGCTAAATAAGAAAGTAGAAGAGGCGCTCAACGCCCAGATTAATGCAGAGATGTGGTCAGCTTACCTATATTTGTCAATGGCGGCATATTGCCATGCCAACGGCAACCCTGGTATGGGTAACTGGTTCCAGGTTCAGTTTCAGGAGGAGCAAGACCATGCCAAGATTATGTTCAATTACATCATCCAGCGTGGCGGTCACGTGGAATTGAAGGCTATAGATGCCGTTCCTACCACATGGGAGAATCCATTGGATGTCTTCGAGTCAACCTTGGCACACGAGCAGAAGGTTACCTCCCTCATCAACAACCTCTTCGCTCTCACTACCCAGGAGAATGACTATGCCACACAGAGCATGCTCAAGTGGTTTGTAGATGAGCAGGTGGAGGAAGAGGAGAACGCCCAGAACATCATCGACAACCTTCGCATGATCAAGGACAACGGCTATGGTCTATACATGCTCGACAAGGAGCTTGGCGCAAGAGTCTATACCCAGGCAGCGCCATTGGCCAACAAGGCGTAAAAAATGAGTATATAATCAAGATCCTTATAGAACTGATAGTTAATGACGGATAACTCGCTCTAAATAGGACTTTGATTGAATATCAAGAAGTTGGGCGTTTGCCTATATCATATAGGTAACAATATGGAAACGAGTGGACTTCCGCTCGTTTCTGTATTTTGCAATATACAAAGAATGCCTTAATTCGGGGACATAGATACGATAATTTTCTAAATATCCAATGAATTACGATGAGAATTTTATGGCAATTAGAACTTTTTGTGTTAAATCCCAGAAATGCAGTTTTCTAAGAACATATTTGGAGATTCCGACAAAAAAAGCGTATTTTTGCAGCAACAAATCCCACCACGCCTCTCAACGATGCGTACCACGGTGGGACTTCGCTTTTTATATGGGTATATGAACTACGACAAACAACCGATAAATATAGATGAACAATTAGATTTGCATGCCATGGGATTTCCGCAAGGATGGGAAAATGAACCTTTATGGAGATAGTAGGCGGTGTTCGGATATAGCTTATCCGAACACCTGCATTGTATGGAGTCATGTTGATGTATAATTGTTATTTTTCTCATTTTAAAGAACATCGTAGAATTACATTCTATCCTTCTGGCTTTGACCTGCTCCTGTACCCTTATACTTGCTTCGAGTAACATTGAACTTATAGCGGACTGTCAATGAGATTTTACTTGTTGAGAACTCATCGAAGATGGTTTCCTTCAGTTTGCCGTACTTGCCTATTATGTGACTGTCGTTCGTGCCAAACACGTCGTTGACATAAAGCTGGAAAGTCAGGCAGTCCTTCAGAAAGCCCTTGTATATAGACAGGTCGGTGTTGAACATCGGCTTGTAGATGTAATGGTTTTCCTCGTATCCCTTTGTGATGTAAGTCATCATAACGGAGAACATCGCCCATTTCGTATCGAAGGTGTTGTTGAGCTTTAGCTCAGCTACAGGTTTGTTAAGATAATGTCCATCCCTTGTCTCCAACTTGAACCATTGCTTCTCAACCATAGCTGACAGCATAGGATGCCAGATGCCAAAGGCTGGCTGCAAGGTGAGTACAGAAGACACATTGTTGTAAGATTTGCCATTTATCATCCTCATCAATCCTATTGTGGCATTGTCCTTATACATCTCTACAGTCTGATATATCGGATCGGATACATGTTCATAAGTCAGGTTGAAAGTCAGCCATTTGTAGGCGAGGTCGTAACTGATATCTCTTGAAATCTCTGAAACAAGAAACGGATTACCAGTCTCGTATGTATAGTGGTTGCTATATTGCACACCACTTCTTAATACCCAGTAGTTAGGACGATCGATGTCGGCTGCATAGCTCAGCTGCATCTGTACATTGCCAAACGGCATAGAAAAGCTGAGAGACGGAAACCAATTGCCGTAATTCTTGCTTTGCTCCGCCATATACTTACCATCGTCATAATATTTGAAATCAACATTCTCGTATCGCAATCCAGCTTCCATGTTCAGCTTGCCAAAGTCACGACTATAGATAACGAACGCAGAAGACATGCCTTCCTTTATGCGGTCTATTACATTATCGGAAAGAGTGTTTGGTATGATGGCATAGTTGGTGTTACGATTGGTGAACGAATACTCGCCTCCTACCGACAAGTCGCCACCTAAGAGCGGATAAGAGAGCACCATTTTGGAAGCTATCAGGCGGTTGTACTTTGAAGTGGTACTGTTTACAAGTTGGTTTTGTATTGCAGAGCTTACCTCCTGATAATGCTCATCTATATTGTTTTTATTGTTTCCTTTAGACCAAAACCAGTCGGTATTGAAGTCAATACCCAATTTCCCTACCTTGCCTACATAATATATATTACTTGACAAGTTGCTATTCTGCCCAAACTCCGATCTGATAGAAGTGTTAGTCTCAGTCAGATCTTCATCTCTCAGTACAGAGCCTTCCGTCTTTCCGTCCGTTATCAGCTTTGGATTGCGTAAGAAACTAAAGTTTGCTCCCAACGAATTGTTGTCGTCAAACTGATAACTGACATTCAAGCGAGAACTAAAAGTCTCGGTTTTGTTCTTCCAACGTGTTTTATCCTGCTGATTCCATATCTTGTCGAGATATGTCATTTGCTGCAAGTCTTTCTCGTCTGGCGATGATTGTTTTGCGCCAAAGGCGTAAGCGCCAAACTCCAATCCGTTCTTACGGTAATACATATTCAGCCTGCAATATCCTCCAATGTTCTTTTTCTCGTCGTACGATCCTTCTGTTGTAGCGTCAAATCCGAATCCATCGCCTTGTATCTTCTTTGTGGTGATACGTATAACAGCCTTAGTGCTTGCAGCATAACGAGCACCTGGGTTGGATATTACTTCAACCGACTTGATGTTGTCCGAACTCAAACGGTCGAGTTCGCTTCTGTCTCTCATCTGTCGTCCATTGATATATATTATAGGCTCGCCACGTCCAAACACCTTGATATTGCCATTTTGTGCAGATACGTTAGGTATGCGGTCGAGCAGATGCTCCATTGTTCCTGCCTTTTCAAGCACAGATCCGGCAACAGTTGTTGTCATTCCCCCATTTTTCAAAACGGTCTTCGGCAAAGATGATTTTATAACTACTTCACCGAGCATCTTGCTGTCTTCTTCCATCTTGATAACTCCCACATTCTCACCTTTGCAGTCCTTGAAGATTGTCTTATAGCCTACGGAAGTTACCTTGATGATTCCGCCATTGCAAGGAGAGTCGATGGTAAAATGCCCATCTTCTCCACTCACAGTCCCCTTGACGAATGCTGAATCTTGACGGTTTAGTAGCACTACATTTGCAAATGCCAAAGGCTCTCCCTTGGCATCTACAATCTTTCCTGAAATGTTTTGCGCCATCATTTGGGACATTGTTGAGAGACACACAACTATTGTAAAGAAAAACTTTCTCAAAATACTACTTTTTAATCAAACATACTTTTTCGTAAATGTGGTCAAACATTTATACTAACGAAAGCAAACTGCAATTATTTGCCTCATTTTGTATTCCAGATGCAAAGATATAAAGACTTTTTTTTACCGAGTAATTTTTCGGAAATATTTAAATTGCATTAAACTACGTTGTACGTGATTATACTTTGCATAATAACGCTAAAACGACATTTTCACTTACTTTTTTTACGGTTTACCTGCATCTTTATTCTATTTGATTCATTAATAAGTTGTCTTGCTACACTATCTTTATAGAATGCAATCTCAATCATTTTGTGGTAGTGATAGACGGAATCTTCATACACATCAACTTGGGTTCTTAATTTATCAATTATGTCTTCGTCTCGTTGGACATCGAAAAGTATTTTTCTGTTTGCCAAGATGAGAAAGTTATAGATGATGTAAGAAATCGTGTTGCTGCCTACGAGGATTCTATTCGCCATCATCATGAAATGGTTGAAATGGCTACTTATAAAATTTCAAAGATTATAAACCCCGAATTTTCTACCACTGCTTCATTTTCTGTTTTTTGGAATTAGTATTATTGATTCAAGTTTGGCAACATTGGCCGAGATAGGTTTGATTGTCAGCCTTACATCGTACTGTTCAGGGAGTAGCTTTACATTTGGGTATTGGTTGAGATTGTAACTTCTCCGAAATGGAGTTTCGTTATAACGGAAACATACCTCAACTATTCTACTTGTTGAATATCCCCTCAGCTGAGTTGTCAATGTTGTCGGTTTGATAGACTCCGCTTTTACATTCCAATAGACAAAAAGCACAAGAAAAGTAGAAAGACCGCCAACAGTAGCAAATTTCAAATACTTGCCATATTGGGATTTTCGGGAAATGATAAAACAACCGACAGCAACAAGCCATACGACAATCATCAAGAAATCATATACACGGTTGGAGATAAGAAACCCTCTTGAAAGCCATAAAACTGCACCCATAAGCGCGATAATCGCCAATAAAAAATAGTCAATCGACCGTGAACGTATCGACTGATATATCCATTTGCCTATGCCATAAGCAATAGCGATTCCGACTATATAGCGCAGCATGATTTCCATACTCATTTCCCATATTTCTTTTTCAGATATTCACGCAGTTTGGGAGAATCCTTGCCTTCATATATTCGGTTGCGGTCGAACACCGTCCAACTGTCGCCGTCCGGGAATGTCATCTTCTCAAAACTTCCGGGGTCAGCACCTTGAATGATGGAGTCGTTCCAAAACACATGTTTGTCATCTTTCCCATAGTTGAAATCTCCCCCGAAACCTCCCTCGGACACAGGCTGGAAAGTTTTGGGATTTGCCCCGGCAACTAATTGGGAACTCCACCAGACATGCGATTTATCCTTGTACCAGTTGTCGGAAATATGCTCGAAAGTCGCGACATCGGCTTTAGGAAGGATATTAAAATGGGAATCGTAGATATTCGTTCCGTCGGAATACATCAAACTGCCTACTTCGGTGAGTTTGGAATAATCTTTTATTTGGGTTGGAATCCCTTTATTGTAAGCCCTGTGCTTGTCTTGCCCTATATAGAAGTCCACTTCCTTGAACGTCGCAGGGTCAGCACCGGGAACCTCCTTGTCCCTGAAAAACACTTTGTGCTTGTCAGCGGCATAGTCTCCTGATTGGTCCGGAGTCTTTGCTTCAATCGGGTGGAAAGTCTCGTAATCGATATCTGTAATCACACCTCCTGCAAGGTAGTATCCATTGTATTTGTCTTTTGCCCAATGAGTTTCCCAAGAATCTGAACTGCCTAAGATTTTGAATGTCGATTTATCTCTTACGTTCAGTGCTTTCCCATCCCAATAAAAATCGTTGGCATCTTCTGCAAAATAGTAGGAATGCACTTTGAATGTTGCCGGATGCGCCTTTTCTATCAATTCACCGGAAACATATACATGCGTATTGTCTGCTGCATACGATTTGGTAAGCACACGGAACGAGCCGCCATCGGCACCTTTGATAATATCGCCCTCGTAGAATGCGTGTTTCTTGTCTCGACCATAATCATCATTCAGTATTTCAAAAGTCTTTGGGTCTGCATCAACATGACTTGAAGTATAACCGGTTCCTTCATTCCACGTATTCCATGTTACCTCCTTACCATCGTTTTTATATCCGACAGAACATGAAACTAGGGTCATCAATACCAAAAGTATTGATGTAATGAATATAGATTTCTTAGGAGTTTGCGAACCTAACTTACTTTGTGCTGTTGCTCCGAATGCTATAAGCAGGGAGCAAAATATTAACATAAATCTCTTCATAGCTACATTATAATTTGTAAATATTATATGAAGCCTTTGTCCCGAAGTCGAAGATTATTTTCAAAGCAGAAGAAAGGTATTTCTCAATACCCTTTACCTCGCAATAATAACGATGTTGTGCAAACGCATTGCCAACATTACAAATAAGGCATAAAGCCAATAAATATTTCATAATAGTCTTGCTCATTTCTTTCTTGTTTTATAGTCCTTGTGATACTTTGCTATACACTTGTTGGAAAACTCTTTCATTGATGGCATTCTGGAAGCTCTTGTTGTCAAGTTGCTCTTTCATCTGTATAACTGCATCCTTTGTCGGTTCAAGCAGCACGTCAATGCGGCGCAACACCAACATAGGCAGAATGACCTTCTTGTAATCGCCTTTGTTGAAAGCGTTCACAAGTACATCATTGGCTATGTTCCAGATGAACGAGAACAAAAAGTTATATTGTGACAGTTCCATTATGTCTTGTCTTTTATTTAGTACTACGTTCTTTCGCGTCTGAGATAAGTTCCTTCATATCCACAGACAATATCTGTGCAATTTTTATGCGATTTAACTTCATATTATTATTGCATTTTACCATACAAAAATAATAATTTATTGCGATAATCTATTATAAAAAGCAAAAAGTTAGCATTTTATAAGATGATTTTAGCCGAAGATACTACAAATCCGACTTTTTATACTTATTTTAGAGGCTTTATGGCTCTGTTTTTAGGTTTTGGCTTAAAAGTAAAGTTGTAATTTTCTAAAGAGATAGGCAATCAATGTTCACCTCTTAAAAAAATGTAATTTGAGAGAAAAAAATAGTTTTTCCAGATTTTAATTTTATCTTTGCACCGTAATTAAAGCGTTCTTTGTATATTGCAAAGTTGAGAAAGAAAAAGAATATAGCTCGTTTCCATATTGTTAACTATATAATATAGGCAAACGCCCAACTTCTTGATTTTCAATCAAAGTCCAAATTAGAGCGAGTTATGCCTTATAACCCAAAGAAAAGGTCGCTTAATACTGGTGAAATCTTTCTCTTATACTATATAAAAGTTCTGTTTAGCCTATAAAAGTTCTATTCAAAGGCTTTGAATGTCCGTTCAGAGCCTTTGAATGTCCGTTCAAAGCCTTTGAACGGTGATTTCTATGTGATTTAATGATTTTTGTTGTGTGATTGAACGATTTTAGTTGACCACTCTAAATATTATTGACAATACGAGTAGACTCAGTTATGCCTTATTTATAATTCACATTGACTTACTTATTTTTTAGTCATCTTTACAGTTGACTACTTATGTCTATAGTCGCAAATAATACCTCAACGCTCCCAACGAACGGGTGGTCTCGGGATGCGAGAGGATGATAAACTCTCGAAGCAGGCGCTCGGGATGAAAACTGGTCTGCTCGAAATAAGGCTGCGAACTGGTGCTTGCCTGAAAGACTCGCCCCGTCTTCATCGCCTTCAGCTGGCTGTAGCCGGGATATTCCTGCAGCAACTCGGCACGCGAGAGAGGATGGTCGCCCCAATACTTTGTCGCCCAGACATCCACCTCGTCAGCCTTTGCCAAGATCTGCTCAGGACTCATGGGAAGACTGCCGCTATGGGTATCGTCGGCAAAGAGATAACGGGCATGAGCATCCTGCAGCAAGGTGCCTATGGTGCTGCATCCGCCAGAAACATACCACACGCTTCCCGTCTTGCGCTCGGTAAGGATGGAATAGCCTAAGGGCAATTTGGTTGCAAAGGCTTTCAAATGGAGATAAGATTTCTCTATGCCGCAAAAAAGACTGGTAGCCTTTTCGGAACCGTAGAGCATGCCGTAAAACTTAATCCACTCAGAACGGCCCAAGGGCGAGGTCTCCATGTAGTCGGCAGCCTCGATGATAGGTATTTGCAAGGCCGAGAGTTTGCCGTAACCGCCGCTGTTCTCGAAGGGCGAGAGAAGCAGGGCGTCGGGACGGAGCGACATGATGCGCTCGATATCTGGTTGCATGCTGGAACCGCAGTTGGATATATAGGGACGAGACTTGTGTGAAGTACGCCTCTGAACATCGGGAATAAGGATGTATTCGAGGTCGCAGACGCCCGCGATGGCTTGCTGACGGCCAAGCTCGTAGAGCAGCTGACAATGGGCTGAAGTGGTGATGATGCTCTTCGTCAGGGGTGTGCGCAGGATGTCGCAGGGCGTTGTTCCTGTAATTGCTGTCTTCTGGTCGGCCAGTTTCTTAGCCACCTCGTCGCCTTCTGCCCCCTTGGGAACGAGTAGATAGCGATGAAGCTCCCCACCCTGTTTCCAGGGATTGAGCACCACAGCCTCTGTATAACCCTCGTGGCGAATGAGTTGTAAGTACTTGGCATAGTCGAGTTGGATGGTGTCGCCCGAAGCCTGGACTGTAGCAGTTCGGTTTCCGCACGAGTTGAACAACAGCATAAAGCCAGAGAGCCATACCAGCACACAGAGCGCCAGTATATTATAATGTTGATAATACCTTTTTGTAATTGACATGATTTTTTTTATAATGGAAGTTCATGAAGTTAATCAAACTCAAGTTTCACATATGGTTCAAGTACGGGCTGAAGGCCCAGAAGTTCCAGAAGCAGCACGCCCTGAAAGGGCAGAAGCTCTTAGCCCAGGGCATCGCCCTGGGAATTACGGCAGCAAACCTGTCGCCCTGTAAGGGCAAAAGCTTTAAAATACCGGACAATATACAAAGCTTTTGCCCTTACAGGGCGCCTTGCTGATTGTCATTGTACCCAGGGCGATGCCCTGGGCTAAGAGCTTCTGCCCTTTCAGGGCGTGTGGGGCAAAACTTGCGAAACTTCAGTTAATCAACAACTACTTGAAAAATCAGAATACCACTTTCTTGCCCTTGTGGATGTAGATTTTGCCGCGTTCCACACGTTCCACCCTTTGCCCTGTAAGAGTATAGTAGGCAGCATCGCCCTGCATCTGGTGATCAGGAACTGTGGGGAGCTGGATGCCAGTAGAAGGACGTTTGCGAGGTGTGATGATGTAGGGATTGTCGTCGTAGCCTTCCACGAGATGTAGGTCTACCACGGAACTGACCTCTGTAGAAGTCTCTCCTAACCATCCGCAATACTGGAAGATGCCCGTCTTTACACGGATGAAATCAATATGGTCAAGAACTACTTGATTGCCCTCATCATCTACCGCCCAGTTGATATCGAAGGAAGAATAGAGTGAATCGGTGGCGGGACAAGCATCCGCATAGCCATAGGCATCCTTGGCATAACGATACTGCACCCAATAGGTACCCTTTCCACTGGTATCGATGGCATTGTTGGGCAACTTACCACCCTTAAAAGTCAGTTCATCCTTACCTTCCCATATAGGCCAATAAGTCTGTTTGTTAGAAACATTCTTCATGTGATATCCTGTGGAATCACGATGCTCTCCATTCTTATCAGTCCATGAGCACTCCCATTTGATGTATTTGTCGTATGAAGAACTAAACTGTGTATGGTCTCCACTCTCTGCCGTTGGCTTATAGTAGGTGATTTGGAAATCGTGGATTTCAGAAGTATAATATTCAGAACCAGCCAACTCATACCATTTGGCTGTTTCGAGGTTGTCGCCCACTCCCACGTAGACGATTCCCGGCTCAATGGAACCTCCGATGGTCTCCTTGCCATATTTTGGGTCGTTGATTGCATACATTCCGTTGCCCTTGATCAGAAAATCCGACCCATACTTGTTCACTATCGGATGGTCGAACTTCATGGTGATGTAGCCGCCATAGGCTCCCAAACTGATAACATTGCCTTCATCATTCAGCAAGTCCTCACATCGCCTGTTCACGTCGTCCTGTGTGGAATTGGCATCAGCCTCAGGAAAAACGTTAACAAACTGTCCGGGTGCCGGATGAAACTCCAGCACCTGAACAGTTTGTGTCTGCGCCCATCCTACCTGCGACAGAGTCAGCAGGCAGAGGGATAAAATCTTTTTTCTCGTAGTAGTTTTGTACATGTTTTATTGTTTGTCTACTCAAATTTTGCAAGTGGTTTAAGTACGGGCTGAAGGCCCAAAAGCTCCAGAAGCAGCACGCCCTGAAGGGGCAGAAGCTATTAGCCCAGGGCAGCAAACCTGTCGCCCTGTAAGGTAGGGTGTTCAAAATAGGTTTCAAAAACTGGCTCAAATATTGAACGAAAAATATACTTAATATATTATCAATCAATGAGATAGCGTTTGCTTTTTAATGCCGTTTTTTTGAAGTATCCGAAAACTGCTCATTTCATTTATACAACATTGGTTGTTTATCAATGATTTACAGGCTCAAATACGCAAAAAGTGAGTCAAATTTTGATGCGGATTTTGAACACCCTACCTGTAAGGGCAAAAGCTTTAAAATACCGACAATATACAAAGCTTTTGCCCTTACAGGGCGCCTTGCTGATTGTCATTGTACCCAGGGCGTTGCCCTGGGCTAAGAGCTTCTGCCCTTTCAGGGCGTGTGGGGCAAAACTTGCGAAACTTCAATTTGTTTACTTGTAAATCTGCACGTCGTCGATAGCAACATAAGCAGGTGCAGAAAAACCATGGCTGTTCTTCTGGTCGTCAGAGAACTCGTAGTTCACCTTCAAACTGTTGACAGCTCCTAACGAACTGAGGTCTACATACTTCCAGTCGGTAAGTGAGGTCTTGCCGTCCTGCAGGCGACATTTCACCTTGCCCTGAGAGAGGCCTGCTGCATCGAAACCCTCGAAGGTTACGTCGATGAAGGTGGCTTCTGTGGCTGCCGAGTTGTAGCTATCTCCATTGCTAAGCGAGTTGAGGAAATAAGAATTGTTAGTAACCCAAAGTCCCTTGATTTTGCGTGCCACGCCGTCCTTGAAGTCGATGACAGGACAAGAGTCCCAACCACCATCATTATAACCATAGGCTACAACAAAGTTTTTGCCTGAATGAGCTGCCGTGCCTGTAGGCAAAGAGAGTTGTGTCGTAGGACTTCCGTTGGCGATATCGCAATGATAGTTTGATACAGCCACTCCGCCGTTCCAATAAGCCCATGAACCGTAAGACTCGTTGAGCTTGGAGTGCAACTTTGTAGTTTCGTCGGTCCACTCGTACACGCCATTGTCCTCGGTGAAGCCCATTCCTGATTCACCATAGAGCAACTTGCCCGTGCCCTGGTTAGGGTCAATCAGAGCGTTCCAGTATTCACCCTCGAAATCTACAGTTTCGTAATTGGGTTCCTCAGGACCATCATCTTCACTACATGATGCCAAAAAACCAGTAGCGCATACGAGCGCCAGCAAATAAAAATACTTCTTCATTTTCTTTTAGTTAAACTTAAAAAATTAATAAATATTGTGTTGTATGATCTTACACCTTGTCTATTACATTACAGAATTTATCACAAGTAAGCTCCTCACGCCCTGAACCAACTTCATTTGTGCTTCACGGCAACGCCAAGAAGTGGGCAGGATTGATGCCCTTGAGGCTGTACTTGTTGAGCAGGGAGCCGTCGCGGTCAAACTCGTAGACGTAGCCGTTGGTGGCGTAACCGCGAGAATCCGACACATAGAGATGTCCCGAGTGGGGCGAGATGTAAATGCCGTAGGGCGACTGCATCTGCTTGATGGTGGGCAGGGCTGCGTCATATTCCCCAAGTCCTTCCTCCACCCGAAGTGAGGGCAACTGGATGGTGTGAACCGAGAACTCGTAGGTGTTTGTGAGGTAAGAGAAGGCAGAGCCTATGGCGTAGAACTTTCCGTCGTAGCTGCAATTATAGGTCACAGGGAAATCGAACACGCGGAACTCTTCACTCTGCATGTTGAGCACAACGCAGCGTCCCGGAACCTCATAGTAGTCGCCCACGGAGTTGATGCAAAGAAACTGCCCTTCCTGTGACATGTTGCCGAAGAGGTTGATGCAGCCCGTGTCGATACGTTTCAGTTCCTTCATCGTCTGCGCATCGATGACCGAGATGGTCGACTCGTAGTCGTGGCTTGCTTGCGAAGAATAGCCTCCTGTATTCGCCACAAAGAGGCGGCCACGGTAACAGGCTATTCCCTCGGGTTCGTAACCTACGGGACAGGTATCGACAATCTTCTTCGTACGCAGGTCTATCTTCGCCACATAGCCGTCGTTGGCATACGAGGTGCAGTAGAGGTATTCGCCATCGGTAGCCAACTTGCGGTTGTTGGGAATATCCTCTGTGGCAGCTATGGCGGTTCCGTCGGGACGGATGTACTGGATGATGTTCGACCAGTTGACGGAGATGGCGATGAGCGTGTCGTTCACCATCAGCAGGTCGTTGCCTGTATCGCCCAAGCGCTGCTGTGGATTCTGCTGTCGGAACCATTTGTTGGTAAGCACACCATGGTCGATGAGCGAGATGGTGGAGTTGTCCATTCCCCACAATCCCTCGCAGAGCACGAGCAGGCGGTCGTCGGAAGCCGTGGGATGACTGACTGCCACCTCGTCGTTCACTTCCATGCGACAGCCCGTAAGCATCATCGTCAGTACGATGGCGACAGCATAGAGGCTTATGATGTGTTTACGAATGTTCATATTTCTTTAGTATTGTCTTAACTCCTTAACTTCTTAACTCCTTAACATCTGAGCAAATTCCTACATTTCAAATTTCAGGGTCATCTTGTAGTTTCTTCCAGGCATGGGGTAACGCTTCACCACCTCATGATTCGAGTCGGTAAGGTTGTTACACTCCAAGGTGGCCTGCAGTACGTATTTGCCCAAGTGGAAACGTTTGTTCAGTTTCACGTCCACGGTGTACCAGTCGCCCAGGCGGTCGTCGGAATTATTGGAAATCAGGGCAAAGCGCTCTCCTGTATAGAGAAACGAGGTGCAGAGGCTGTACGACCGATACCCCAGATCGACGATGGCAGAGCCCGAATGCATGGGCGAATAGGGAATGTAGTTCTTGTATTCCGGATCGTCGGGCATGGTGTAGTCGCGGTCTATCTGGCACGTATAGTTGGCATTGGCAGAGAGCGAGAACTTGCCCCACTCCTGGTTGTAGCCGCCTGAGAGCGACACGCCATACGACTTCACCTTGCCAAAGTTGACCATCGACCATCTGAACTGGCATTTCATCGGGATGGCCACAATCTTGTCGCTTATCTCATTGTAATAGGCGTCAAGGGCCAGGTGCAGATGTTTGCCGCGATAGTCGGCTCCCGCATCCCATTGCGAGGTGTATTCGGGCTGCAGCTGGGTGTTGCCCACCAGCGTGTAGTACAGGTCGTTGAGCGTGGGCACACGGAAGATGCGCTTGTGGAAAGCCCTGAGGATCCAGCCGCCCTTTTTATACGAGAGCAGGAACATGGGTGTGAGCTTCTGCATGGCGTCAGCCTGTGCCACGGTATGATCCTGCACATGTGTGTAGAGCAGCGCCACATTGGCCTCCCATCCCTTGTACGAACCGATGAGCGAAAGGAGCGACTTAGAGTCGATGCGATAGACATAATTGAAGCGATAGACATCGCAGTCGAGGTCGGACCATCGCAGGTCGGTGCTTGCTGTCAGCGAGAGATAGGTACTGTTGTAAGAACCAGCCACAGAGGCGTATAAGTCCTGTTGGGTGTAGTGATTGTTGCAGTACATAGCGGCAGCATTGGTCGATGGGTCCTGCAGATAATGCAGATAGTCGAACGCATACTTCATGTTGGCCTTCAGACCGAAACGGCTCCACAGTTTCTTGTACGAAGCCTGTGCGAAGAAGTTCTGATCCCATTGCCGGTCGGTGGAGTCCCATTGGTCGGAGAGTCGCCTGACGACAGGACCTGGCAAGCCCCTTTCGGAGTTATAATAATAGGTGTGGACCGACAGTCCCCGATAGAAGCCTGCTGCCTCAAGCCGGTAGAAGGTGATGTCGGAATTGTGACGGCGCCCTATCGTGTCTTCCGAAGCCGACTGGAACCGGAACTTATAGTCGCCGTCGCTGTGCTGATATTCGCCATCTACAAAGAGCCAGTTCTTCAAGGCGAAATAGAGCTTGGCTTTCTGCAGTCCAAACGATCCCAGTCCGTACTCGCCCGTCAGCATAGTGTGGTCGGGACGACGGGTCTGCATATAGACCGTAGCAGCCGAGGCATACTCGGAAGCCGACTGCAGACGCTCGTTCCTGTTGGCGTTGTATAGCGACACGGACTCCATGTTGGACAAAGAATACTTGCCCAAATCCACCTGTCCGTTCTGTGCGTTGGTGATACGAATGCCGTCGAGATACACGCCCACATGCTGCGATCCGAGCGACCGCACGTTGACGGTCTTCAGTCCGCCCAGTCCACCATAGTCCTTGATCTGCACGCCCGAGAAATACTTCAGGGCATCGGCCACGGAGGTGGTAGACAGGTTCTGCAGCATCTCGCCCTGGAGGGTCTGACTGGGTGTAAGGTAATGAGGGCGCTCGCCCACACACACCACCTCGTCGAGCGAGAGCGTGTCGCGATGAATCGTACCTACATTCTGCGCATGACATGGCATCACACAGAAGCACAATAATCCTTTGCAGATTTTCTTCATCTTATCCTAAAAAACTTAATGGTTCTCCATCCCAAAACCTAACCCACGAGGCGGGATAGAATCATAGACAGAAAGCGTAAATACTTATAGTATGCTGATTGATACATACAGTGAGCACACACATTGTCTCTCTATGGCAACGGCAGGTCTTCTGGCTTGCGTCGTCAAACTCGTTCAAGCGGTCTTCCCGAAAAAATGTCAGTGACCATCATGCTTGCCCAATAAGACGCATACAGCAGCGGGACTGCTCAGGCTTCTCACCTGATTCCCTTTTCATCGCAACACCTCCTATTGCCTCAGCGGAACGAAGATAGTTGCGAACCAATTGCGGCTGCAAAGGTAAATAAAAAATATGAACCCACCAAGGTTTCTTGTTTATTTTTGTTAAAAACTTTCATACATAATAAACCATTTACCCGAAATGTCATCTTTTTTAGTGTAAGTTGCGAGGGGACAAGAAGATAACTTCTCAAAAAACAGATATCAACAAATAATATATAAAGGATGAGAAAAGTAAAAACAATCACAAAGGCAATCGTAGGCTTGATGATAGCCTCAATGCCCTTCTCGGCAGAGGCACGTCAATGGAGTCTGAAAGACTGTATCGACTACGCCCTGGCCAACAACATCTCGTTGCAGAAAACACGTCTGCAGGCACAGAGTGCCCACGAAGACTATCTGCAGTCGAAGGCAGCCTTGTTGCCATCGCTCAGCGCTTCTACCAACCAGAATGTCAACTACACGCCATGGGTGGCCAATGGCATCTCAGGTGACGGATACTCCAAGGCTTCCATCGACAAGGTGTACTACAACGGCACGTACAGCGTGACGGGCAACTACACCCTTTACGACGGCGGCAAGCGACAGGCGCAGGTGAAGCTCAACAAACTGGCGGGCGAGGCTGCACAACTCGATTCTGCCACACAGGCTGCCAAACTGCAGGAGCAGATAGCCCAGCTCTACGTCCAGATACTCTACTCCACCGAGGCCATCAACGTGAACCAGGAGAGTTATCAGTCGAGCTTGGAGAACGAGAACCGTGGCAAGGAGATGGTAAAGATCGGCAAGATGTCGAAAGCCGACTTGGCTCAGCTCACCGCTCAGAGAGCACAGGATGAATACAACATTGTGGAGGCAAAGAACAATGTGAGAAACTACAAGCGACAACTCAAGGAACTGTTGCAGATAACCGACGAAGAGGCTTTCGACGTGGTGATGCCCAACACGACCGAAGCGATGGCGCTGGCTGAGATTCCTGCCCTGCAAAGTGTTTACACGGCTGCTCTCGACCGTCGACCCGAGATGAAGGTTTATCAGAACCAGTTGGCACAGAACGACCTGGACGTGAAGATAGCCAAGGCTGGCAAACTGCCAACCATCGGTTTGAATGCAGGTTTGTCTACGAGTACAACTTCCATGAATACAAACAGTTGGGGTTCACAGATAAAGAACAACTTCAATGTGGGCGGTGGCTTCAGCGTGAGCATTCCGATCTTCGATAACCGACAGACAAAGACAGCTGTCAACAAGGCTTGCATCCAGCAACAACAGATTCTTCTCGACATGAAGAACGAGCAGACACAACTCTACTCCACCATCGAGAACTACTGGCTGCAGGCTAACACCAACCAGAGTCAATACCAGGCTGCCAAAGTGAGCCGCGAGAGCGCACAGGAAAGCTACAACCTGCTGAGCGAGCAGTTCCGCTTAGGACTGAAGAACATCGTGGAACTTCGCACAGGCAAGGGCAACCTGTTGCGTGCCCAGCAGAACGAGTTGCAGGCAAAATACCTCGCTATCCTCAACCTCGACATGCTGAAGTTCTATCAGCAAGGAAGAATCTTGTAAGGGTAAAAAGGTAAAAAAGTAAAAAGGTAAAAAACATTCAATATGAAAAAGCTGAAGATAAGCAAAGTTTGGATTGCCATGACAGTCGTGGTAATCATAGCCGTGGCTGTCTGGGCACTCTCAGGCGGAAAGGAAAAGGAAGAAATCAACTTCAAACAGGAGAAGGTGAGTCTGCAGACCCTGCAGAACAGTGTGACTGCCACAGGTACCATCGAGGCGGTGACAAGTGTCACCGTGGGTACACAGGTATCTGGTATTGTCAACAAACTCTACGTCGACTACAACAGCCAGGTGAAGAAGGGCCAAGTCATCGCCGAACTCGACAAGACCAACCTGCTGAGCGAGCTCAACACCGCCAAGGCCAACATGGCAAGCGCCCAGAGTCAGCTCAACTACCAGAGCGCCAACATGAAGCGCTATCTGACCCTCTACCAGAAAGGACTCGTCAGCGCCGACGACTATGAGAACGCCCTCCTCACCTATCGACAGGCCAAGGAGGAGGTGGCCACAGCCAAGGAACAGGTGCAACGTGCGCAGACCAACTTAGGCTACGCCACCATCACCTCGCCTATCGACGGAACCGTTATCTCGAAGAGTGTGGAGGAAGGTCAGACCGTGGCTGCCAGTTTCAACACTCCTGAGCTCTTCACCATCGCCAAAGACCTGACCAACATGCAGGTAGTAGCCGACGTGGACGAGGCTGACATAGGCGCTGTGAAGGAGGGCGACCGCGTTACCTTCACCGTCGACGCTTATCCCGACGACACCTTCGAGGGTACGGTGAAGCAGGTCCGTCTGCAGGCCACGACAACCAACAACGTGGTAACCTACGAGGTGGTGATCAGCGCACAGAATGCCGATCTGAAACTGAAACCGGGACTCACCGCCAATGTCACTATCTACACGCAGGAACGTACTGGCGTACTGGCTGTAGCCAACAAGGCGCTGCGCTTCACACCTACCAAGGAAACCGTAGGCAAAGACATGAAGATAGTTGACTGCAAGGGCAAGAACAAGGTGTGGACCCTCGACGGCAAAACCCTTACCGCTCACCCAGTGAGCATCGGTCAGACCGACGGAATGCATACAGAGATAACAAAGGGACTGAAGGCCGGTCAGCAGATTGTGACCGAAATCGTGGTGAACACACCCGAGGACGACAGCACGGACCAACAGCAAAGCCAGGGACTGATAAGCGGACCGGGTCCAAGGGGAAAGAAGAAGTAAGGGTTTGCTGTCACTTCTCAACCCAGCGAAAGTTTATTCTGAACCCAGCGAAAGTTCAATAAAAGTACAATCATCATGTCAGAAAACATAGAAAACAAAGCCAGCCAAGACCAGAAGAAGGTCGTGATTGAGCTCGACAACGTAAGGCGCGACTTCCTCGTAGGCGACGAGACGGTTCATGCCCTCAAGGGCGTGAGCTTCAAGATCTACGAGGGCGAGTTTGTCACCATCATGGGTAAGTCGGGTTCGGGCAAGTCTACCCTGCTCAACCAGTTGGGTTGTCTCGACACCCCATCGAGTGGCGAATACTACCTCGACGGCGTGTCGGTACGCACCATGTCGCGTTCGGAGCGTGCCGTGCTGCGCAACCGCAAGATAGGTTTTATCTTTCAGAACTATAACCTCCTGCCCAAGACCACGAGCGTGGAGAATGTGGAACTGCCCCTGATGTACAACCCCTCGGTAACAGCCGAGGAGCGCAAGCAGAGGGCGATAGAGGCGCTGAAGGCCGTAGGACTGGGCGAACGTCTCTATCACAAGAGCAACCAGATGTCGGGTGGACAGATGCAGCGTGTGGCCATAGCCCGCGCCCTGGTCAACAATCCCGCCGTCATCCTTGCCGATGAGGCAACGGGCAACCTCGACACACGTACAAGTTTCGAGATTCTCGTGCTCTTCCAGAAGCTCTACGCTGAGGGACGTACCATCATCTTCGTGACCCACAACCCCGATATTGCCAACTATTCGAGCCGTAACATCGAGTTGCGCGACGGTCACATCATCAGCGACGAGTACAATCCGCACATCCTCTCTGCCGCCGAGGGTCTCGCTGCCCTGCCGGCGAATACGGATGAGTAATTTTTCAATATTAATGATTTAAAATGCGATGAATTATCAGAATCTATTCAAGATAGCCATCAGGGCGATCGCAGCCAACAAGATGCGGTCGTTTCTCACGGCTTTGGGTATCATTATAGGTATTGCTGCCGTCATCACCATGCTCGCTATCGGACAGGGCAGCAAGGCAAGCATCAAGGCCAACATCGCCGAGATGGGAAGCAATATGATCATGATTTCGCCGGGTGCCGACATGAGGGGCGGTGTGAGACAGGACGCCTCTGCCATGGAGACCCTCAAACAGGCTGACTATCAGACTATCAAGGACGAGTGCAACTACATCTCTGCCATCTCGCCTACCGTCAACAGCAGCGGTCAATGGATCAACGGCAACAACAATACACAAAGCTCCATCTACGGTGTGAACCAGGACTACCTGAGCATCCGACAGCTCAAGGTGGCCGACGGTGAGATGTTTACTGACAACGACATCAAGGCGGCTGCCAAGGTGTGCATCCTGGGACAGACGGTGGTGGATTATCTCTTCCCCGACGGCAGCGACCCCGTGGGCAAGGTGGTGCGATTCAACAGCATCCCCTTCCGTGTGGTGGGTGTACTGAAGAAGAAGGGCTACAACTCCATGGGCATGGACCAGGACGACCTGGTGCTGGCACCCTACACCACCGTGATGAAACGCATCCTGGCCCAAACCTACTTGGGCGGCATCGTCTGCTCGGCGATTACCGAGGAAGCTTCGCAACCGGCTCAAGACCAGATAACGGAGATCCTGCGACGCAACCATAAGCTCAAGGACGCCACCGATACGACCGAGGCAGACGAGGACGATTTCAACATCCGTTCGCAGGAGGAGATTTCGAGCATGATGAACTCCACCATGTCGACCATCACCATCCTTCTTGGTTCTGTGGCAGGCATTTCGCTCCTCGTGGGCGGTATCGGCATCATGAACATCATGTATGTGAGTGTGACGGAGCGCACCCGTGAGATTGGTCTGCGCATGAGCGTGGGAGCACGTGGTGTCGACATCCTCAACCAGTTCCTCATCGAGGCCATCCTGCTGAGTGTGACGGGCGGTGTGATAGGTGTGCTGTTGGGAGTCAGTCTGTCGGTAGGACTGCAACAGTTCCTGCACGTAGCCACGCAGATAGAGCCCTGGAGCATCATCATGAGCTTTGCTGTTTGTACCTTCACAGGTGTCTTCTTCGGCTGGTATCCTGCCAAGAAAGCTGCCCGCCTCGACCCTATCGAAGCCATCAGATACGAATAATAATCTCTCGCTATTCTGCACAATAATTTCCCAATCGGGACGTTATTGTAGCAGAAAAGAACAAAAAACCACTATAAAACATGATACTAAACTGTGTCGTTATTGACGATGACCCAGAGGCTCTGAACCAGATAACGAGCCACATCAAGCGAACACCAACCCTACAACTTATTGGTGCTTATACCAGTGCGCGGGAGGCTGTAAGAGACGTGAGGAACGGACATGTCGACGTGCTCTACCTCGCCATACAGATGCCCGAACTGAGCGGCATCGAGTTTGCCCGTCTCGTGCCGGAGAGTTGCCGTCTGGTCTTCACCACAGCCTATAAGGAGTATGCCTTCGACGGTATCAAGGCTGGAGCTGCCGACTATCTGCTCAAACCCATCAGCTTCGAAGACTTTCAGGAGTCGTACAAGCGAGTGAGGGCTACCTTTGACGAATACCAGTTGCAGGACCCGATAGAGCGCGACCGCTGTTTAGTAGCCAAGGTTGAGAATAAGTTTGTCCGCATCGACCTCGACGATATTCTCTACATCGAGAGCATGAACGACTATGTGCGTTTCTATCTCACACAGGGCCGTAAGGTCACGACCTTCTCCAACCTCAAGCGACTGGAGAGCCGTCTGCCCCGCCAGCAGTTCAAGCGCATCCACCGTTCGTTCATCGCCAACCTCTGCCGCATGGACTCCATCGGTCACATGCGCATCTTTTATGGCGAGACCAGCATCCCTATCTCCGATTCCTACAAGGATGCCGTCTACCAGTTCGTCAACTCGCATTTAGCATAAGAGAAGGAGATTCCTCCAGAAAAGCCTTCCTTTCAGAAAGGAAAAATTTCTTCGGGAGAGTGAACGAAAGTTGTGGCGCCATGATCCACGAGGAATTCTTTGTCACGGAAGCCCCATAACACGCTGATACAAGGCATTTTGCAGTTGCGGGCAGTCATGATGTCGACGTCGCTGTCGCCAATGTACACTGCGCCAACCTTGTCGGCACCTAACTGGCGCAGGGCTTCCTCTACCGTGTCGGGCGCAGGCTTCTTCCTGATGTTCTCACGCTCTCCTATCGCCACATCCACCAGGTCGCCAAAGAAATGACGGCAGAGCGCCTGCGTGGCAGCATAGAACTTGTTGCTCACCACAGCCACTTTCTTGTTTCTCTCCTTCAGTCTGCTCAACAGATTCATGATGCCGGGATAAGGCGTGGTGGTGTCGAGGTTGTGCTCCATATAATGCTTTCTGAAGTCGGCATAGGTCTTGTCGAAGAGCGGATTGCTGTCGCCCTGAGGAATGGCACGCTCCATGAGCTTGCGAACGCCGTTGCCCACAAATCTCCTGACGTCGTCGACAGAGTGCTCCTCCATCCCGTTGGTGCGAAGGGCGTAGTTGCAGCTCGCAGCCAAGTCGTCGAGTGTGGAGAGCAACGTGCCGTCCAGGTCGAAGACATACGTATCATATTCCCTTATTCCTTCTTTATAATCCTTTGTTTCCATCATTTTTCTGTTATTGAACTTTGCAAAGTTACGTCAATCTTACCGAAATAATAAGGAATTAACCTATTTTTACCTATACTTGAATAATATAAGCCCAATAATTTTGTCAATTCCACGAATAAATGTACTTTTGCAGCGAAATTCATGCACAAAAACAAAACACAAAAATGAAGAAAAAACAAAGCAAGACCGCTTACAAATTTTATTTCTATGGCGCCTTGGTGTGCCTCGTGGCGGTAATCGTCATTACTTATATCTATGGCTTTTCCTCATTCTCGAAAAGCGAGAAGACAGAATATGTCTATATTGACGAAGACGACAATATAGACTCCGTTTATCATAAGCTCGCGCCGATAGCCCGATCCATCCCGATGCAGGCTTTCCGCACCCTTACCCATCACTCCGAATACGCCGAGCATATTCGCACGGGTCGCTATGCCATCCATCCCGGTGACGGTTCGCTCAAGACATGGCGCCACCTGAAGAACGGACTCCAGGAACCCGTCAACCTGACCGTTCCATCGGTCCGGACACTCGACAAACTCGCAGCTGAGTTGGGACGCAAGCTGATGCTCGACAGCGCTACCATCAGCCATGCCCTTACCGACGAGGCCACCTGCGAGAAGTATGGCTACGACACAGCCACCATCGCCTGTATGTTTATCCCCAACACCTACGACATCTACTGGAACGTGTCGCTCGACAAACTGCTCAGTCGCATGAAGAAGGAGTCGGACAAGTTCTGGAACTTTGAGCGCACACAGAAAGCGAAGAACATGAACCTCACCCCGCAGCAGGTCATCACCCTGGCAAGTATCGTGGACGAGGAAACTGCCAACGACGGTGAGAAACCGATGATTGCGGGCATGTACTACAACCGTCTGATGCTTCGCAATGCCGAATATCCCGAGGGAATGCCTCTTCAGGCCGATCCTACCATCAAGTTCGCCTGGAAGCGTTTCGACCTGAAGCGTATCTACAACAACCTGCTCAGCATCCGCAGCCCCTACAACACCTATCGCAACCCAGGACTGCCTCCAGGGCCTATCCGCATCCCTACTGTTGCCGGCATCGATGCCGTGCTCAATCACATCCACCACGACTATCTCTACATGTGTGCGAAGGAGGATTTCAGCGGCACCCACAATTTTGCCCGCACTTACTCCGAGCACCTCGACAACGCAGCCAAATACTCAAAGGCACTCAACGAGAGAGGAATCAAATAAATAATCCCCCACTCACATCTCTTAACAAGCTTTCAAAGACACATCAGCCTCTTACATCCGCAAGATGAGCGATGGCACCATTGAGAGCACGTTCCCCACCATAGGGCATTCTCTATGCGGGTCGACAAAAAAAGGCAGTTGCAAGCACCATAGCCTGCAACTGCCTTTCGTATTTTGTAAAATTAATAACTTATTTTAGTTCCATATTACTCACCGAGATGCATCTTTTTGTTGATTACTACAATCTCAGCAAATGTGATAGCTAAAACTACCAATGTCATTCCAAAAATCATCATAATTGTTACCCTTTCTTTACTTTAATTATCGTTATTCAATCTTTTCAAGTGCAAAGGTAATACCTTTTTGTGTTCGCACACAACATTTCTGTCTTTTTCTTCTTAAAAGGCTTGAAAAATTGATTTCTGTCAATTACTTCCCCTCTGAAATGCCAAAATGACACGTGTCACTCCTCCCTGTTCTGCCTCTCTGACAATATCATCCGAATCAATTCCTCATTGGCCTCATTGTCAATACTTGCATCCTTCACTTCTGTGGCATAATCAAGCATATTGGAACACTCGCCAGTGATATCCACTCCCATCACTCTCTCGTGAGCATAGACGATACGCAGAACAGCCTGCAGCTCCATAAGGGTCATGTCGCCATTGCTCCAGTTGGTGACGGCATCATCAGTCCTCAGCACATCCTTGTCGATAGAGATATATACGGGTTCATGTATCAGTTTACCAGCCTTGGAGGGCCAAGCCTGATGATGGTCGATTTCCGACTCACTGTAGAACAGCACCTTGCTCCTGAGTGCAGCCGGTATTTGAGACATGAGTTCGTCGGATACGCCAACGAGGATGATGTGTCTCACAAAAGGATTGGACTTTAAGACATCCGTCACCCAACCGCCACACGAAACCAAGCCTTCCCATTGAGGCTGTTGCATATCCGGGTGATGATCAAAGACTATCAGAGAGAAAGGTTCCTGCAGCCGTGACACCCAGTATTCGGTAAGATAATGGAAATCTCCTGAGTCCAGGAAATGAATGGCTTTAGAAGGGTATGGGGCCAACCTGCGATGAAGTTTCTCCCTGCCTTCCTCATCACAATAGCAGTCCACTCCTTTCAGGTCCTTACAATCTACACGGATGATATTACGACTTGAAGCAAACGCCTCAAAATCATATACTCCCGAAAAATCCAAAACTATAATAGGTAACTTGTTCACAATTATAATATGATTAACTGATGGTTATTGTTATCTAAACTTCGGAGCAAAGAAACCTTTCAGTCTTGCGAATCTATCATCTACATCTCCGCTTTCAGCTGCTGTATCATTTGTGCCGACAGCCCAGTTATTTCCATCACAGTCGCTTCATCCATGCCCTTTGTCAGCATCTTCTTGGCAATCTCAAGACTTTTCTTTTCCATTCCTTCTGCAATACCTTCACGCTTGGCGGTGTCTACGGAATTCTTGATGTCGCGATACGCTATCTTGCTGGCCTCGTACTCCCTCAATTCCTGCGGAGTAAACTTGGCAATCTCGGCTTCCTCGAAGAGGCGGTCGAAGACCTTGTCGCATAACTCCTTAGGGCGCTGGGTAAGCCTGTAGAGATTCTTCAGCGCATAGAGCCACTTGTCGTAAAGCGTCTCCAGTTCCTCCAGCGATTTGTTAAACTTGGCTATTTCTACATAGATGAACTCCAGCTTGTCGTAGAACACTTTATGAGTGGCGGTATCGCACAGCTGTACACTATGGCGGATTTTTTCCTTTTCGAAGGCTTCCTCGTTCATGTCGAAGTTGAGCAGGGCAACGGTATATATATAGTTGAGTTTGAAGTCCCAATCCTTCCCCTTTGGTGCCTGCTCACGGATAGGGAATGTGGAATAGAACAGAGAGCGGTCCTTGAAATATGTCTGATAGGCATTCTGCATTTCTACGATGAACTTCTCGCCGTTTTCGCCCTCGCAGTATACGTCGAAGATGGCTTTGCGGTCGGTGTAGACGTCTCCCACATGCTCAGGGTTGAGATACGAAACGTCCTTCACAACCTGTTTGCCATCAAACAAGCTGTTGAGAAAACAAATCAGCAAATCCTTGTTTATTGCTGTTCCAAAAATTCGCTTGAAGCCGAAGTCGGTCAGCAAGCTGATATATCTTTCTTCTACCTGTCTCATACGCATTTTTTTTTTCCTTTGCAGGGATACGTTTTGATTCCTTTGTCTTGATAAGTTTTATTCTTTTGCAAAGATACTCTGAAATTTAGTAACTTCCAAATATTTAGGCTGTTTTTTAGCTAAAATGAGTAAGCGTGCTGGGTAATATCAACCAAACAGGGGGCGTGCTGCTTGAATTCATTTGCCCTGGGCTTTGGGGAGTCGCAAACCTGGCGCCCTGAACCAACGGTCACCGGCGCAACGCGGAATTGAAAATCCCTGCACTCGTCGCTGACTTCTGCACCTATTACACTCCACACCCGAACAAGATGGTCATCTACTGCTATGATGCCACAGCCCTTGGCTCTAACTTTGCCGTGAACGACCAGGACTTCCATTGGGTGGTAGTCCACGAGTTCGAGCGCCAAGGCTGGCAGGTCATTGACGTGTACCTCGGCAACCCGATGCGACACGATGATACATCGGCTGCGAGAAGTTCCCTCAACATGATTCATATCCAATTTGCGTGGGTGGGGTGAGATAATACAATAAAACGGAGAAAATGCCGTTTTATAGGAAAAGTCTATTAATTTTATGAGACGCAACAAAAATGAATGACAATGTAATTGCATACATACTATCTCTTGTTTGTATAATATTTATACTAATTGAAATAGTATCTGTCAATAAAAAGAAAGGAATGACAGACCTCATCGTGTTCTTTTATTACTCATGCCCTTTGTATTACTTCATGTTATATAGGGGGTATGGTGGAGCAGCATTTACTTGGTGGTTTTATCTGTTGTTACTTACATTCATTCATTTGGTAATCTTGGCGTTCCGATTTGTCAAAATCATTGTTGCCAAACGTATAAGACGGAGAAATAAAAGCAACAAAAATGGAGAATTGCCGTTTTTATGATGTAACTTTGTGAAGAACAATGCAAAATGAAATGGAAAATAACACAATGCCAAATGAGCTGATAATCTCTGAAAATGAATTTAATGCACTAATAAAGAGTCAGCCAGATGTGAGATACCAATATGCTCTTAAAAGAATTGCTGACACTGAAACTATGTGGTCTATTGTCGATAACAATGGTGCATTTTTTATTCAGTCTTATGGTAACGAGCGGTTGTTTCCGATATGGTCTTCCAAGGAATATGCCCATGCGTTTTGTGTAAAAGACTGGTCTAATTGGAAAATTGAAGCCATAAGTCTTGACACTTTTGAGAATTCTATAATTGACTTCATATGTAAGGAGGAACTTTCGATTAATGTTTTTCCAACAGGGCAAGAAGTATTGGGTAAAGTTGTTGGGCTGAATCAATTTGCTGAAGATTTAAGTCATGCATTAGAAGATTATAAGTAATATTATGAACGATTTTTATTTTTGGGGAATATTAGCGTCTATAACAGGAATTGCAATAATGTTTTCAGTTATTAAGCACAAAAAGTCGGTAAGTGCCGTAAAATATGGCACTTACTTGATTTTTTCAATTTTGATGATATGCTTAGGAATAACAACCATCTTATTTAAAAGATATGATAGTATTTGTGCAATATTCTATGGTATTACATTCCTAAATATCACATACAAAGACAAGCGTAATTTCCCACCGAGTTTTACAATAGCCTATATTAATTATCTTAAAGGATATGTTGTTGGTTTTGGGTCTATAATGTATGCTTTGTTTAGAATTTTTGAATAGTAAGAAGAATGGAAATATTAAAGATTTATTGAAGCGGAATTCCTCCTAATCCGCCTTTCCTTATAATGCCTTTGTCTTGCGCCCAACCAACGTAGGACAAGGGCTTTTCCTTTGTGGGCAGCAGTCGTCGGCATCATTTCCTGTTACGCTTCGCTTCATCTGCACCTTTTGGGTGAGAACAAAGACCTTCTCGAACACCGTACCAACGGCACCGATGCTTTCGAAACACTCTATATCGGCTGCGAGAAGTTCCCACAGCACGATTTGTATCCAATAGCGGTTGGTGGAGTGAGATTACCTATATTTTGCGTTAATAAGTCTTTAAACATTTGGAATTTCTGCAAATAAATGCTATTTTTGTAAATCAAATAATTTATACCTAATAAAACGAGAATGAATATGAAAAAGATTTTAACAATGCTATTTGCCTTGTTGTTTGCATTTACAATGCAAGCACAGAATATCAAGTTGACACTGAACAATGGTCAAACAGTGAGTGGAAACACTAAATCTTTGTTTATGTACGACAATGGAAGTGAAATCCGTGTTAAAGATAAAAAGAATGGTGAGCATAAAGATTACAAATCGTCTGAGATAAAAGAAGTAAAGTATTTCGACGAGAAAGGAAAAGAATGGATTACATTCGTTCCTCTGATGGCGCAAAAAACTATGCCGAGCGTTTGGGTCAAAAGTCCAAAACCATACAAAGAACCAGTATTTATGATTCCTTTATATGAGGGAAAGAGAGCTACTGCATATATGCATCCCATTACCACCCAGACCAATACCAAGAATTTACAAATAACTGGAGGTGGCTGCATTTATTATTTTAAGGTTAAGGGTGAGGATGTCGCCAGAGCTTTTTGGATGTCATCTGCCATTGGTGTGAAAGCAATGTTGAAAATTGTCTTCAAAGACTTTCCTGAAATGAAGCCTATTATTAAGGAGCTTGATACAGACAAGTTTTATGAAGATCCGACTATGCTCATAAAGAAGTTTGACGAGGCGAAATAATGTACGCTACAAATTTCTTTAGAGAAATATAATGAAGCGGAATAAAATAATTGCTACATCACTCCTTGAATGAGAAAAAAACAGTACCTTTGCGAACAAGAATTCAAAACAAATTATAGATATGAACAAGCTTTTAATTATGCTATTTTCATTGCTTACTGTTGTGATATTAAGCAGTTGCGATGAAGTGAAAGACTCGCCCCTTTTGTTTAAGGCTACTTCAAACACTAATCCTGAATATATAAGTGTCCGCTATTATCCCGAAGAAATAGGTTATACTCTTTACCCTAAGGAATCGAAATACTTCATCTATTCGTACACTTATATTGATGGTGATTTAGAGTTGACATGCACTAACTGCGACAATATTAACTATTCATTAGATTGCAGTTTTGGAATAGTAAAAAACAATAAAGGGAAAAATATCTCTGCCACCGAGGAAGAGGTTGGTATCTCTGTGAAAAATATCGATAATAAGACACTTCGCATTCACTTTGCCAAGTTGAAGGATGAAGATTTGCCGTTGGGCTTCTTAGGCGCACGAGCCACTATAAAAGTATATGGTCGAGTAGGAGGAAAAGATGTAACCACAAATATTTCGGTTTATCGCTCAAATCTTCGTAAGCAACCTGATGATGACATTAGTAAAAAGTAAAGACATCAAAGACTATGAAACTTCAATGAAGTGAAATCCCTCCTAATCACCCTTTCAATAAAGCCTTTATCTTGGCAACGCAGGATGAAGGCTTTTCTTTTTTCTGCGGTATGCTCCGCCTTCAGCAGCGCCTTTCCTGCACTTTGTGCATCTTTCCTATGCTGTTATCTTGGTAGCTTGTTCCGCCGTCTGATTTTTCCTTTGCAAAGTTAGCGCAAGCGGCATTCTGAAAGGGTCGCGCTCCACGCTTATCCTAAGATTTTTTCAAAAGTTTTTGGGGCAG
Organism: Segatella intestinalis; assembly: GCF_029348455.1. Taxonomy (NCBI): domain Bacteria; kingdom Pseudomonadati; phylum Bacteroidota; class Bacteroidia; order Bacteroidales; family Prevotellaceae; genus Segatella; species Segatella intestinalis. Next base: position 17,209 of record NZ_JARJVV010000021.1, on the reverse strand, counting down.
GTTTGCCTCATTCCAAATCCTGTTAAGAGTGCTAAATTACATATTTATCTTAAAATTTAAAATTCTTCGGTTCCTTTTGTTTAGAAAATCATATTCCTTCCCAATAAAAGTAAGATATTCATCTGCATTTTGTGGCACTGGATTTTTCTCAAAGAAATCATTACCGAGCCACAAGTTCACCTTTCTGTAGTCTTCTGACACGCAGTCTTGCAAAAAGAAGAAATCAACATATCCTTTGAAATCAACAAACAAATCAAAAAAGGCCTTGTCTTTCAATAGTGATTTATACAGCGGACTGTCCTCCCCTTGATAGTACCGCCTTATACATTCAAGTGTTAAGTCCCATCTGTCACGTATTCGCTGATGGCATCCACGGGCACAGTTAAGACTGAACCGCCGCTGTGGAAAGATAATCATTCCGCCTATTGTATAAAAATCACGGACATACTTCTCTACAAATGATTTATAGTCAGACACCTTTTCTTTTACTTCATCAAGCAACGCTTTTTTGTCGCTATGGCGGAAACTCACCAAAATGGAATCACTCCCAAAATAGAAGTCTTTCCATTTCAGATAATATCTGCTTTTCCCATCGGTCAGCTCCATTTTCTCACCGCACGGCAATTCTCTACTCCAAAGTATCTGATGATATTTCCTTAGCATTGGACTTTTCGAGTCTGGATCTCTCTTTGAATAGCCAAGTTCATTGTTCCAAAATCCATCCCAATAATTAGGTGTGTCTGAAGTAAAGTCAAATATTACATCAATATTTTCCATATCAAAATTATTATTTCTTTTCCACATCAGGCTCTGCCGCCATTATGCTTTCTTCTTACTGCATCTCATACCTCTTCCGCATCTCTTCTTTATCTACTGTTGTAGAATTAGTATGTATTGTCTTAACAATCCAATTGAACGTTTCCTCCGAAACTACAGTATCATGATATTGAAGAATGGCATTATTGAGTGAATATCTGTTTATAACAATATGTGCAAGACTTGGTTTTATTACAGGAGCCTTGCGTATCAATAATCTACATCTCCGCTTTCAGCTGCTGTATCATTTCTGCCGACAGCCCCGTTATTTCCATCACAGTCGCTTCATCCATGCCCTTTGTCAGCATCTTCTTGGCAATCTCAAGACTTTTCTTTTCCATTCCTTTTTCCATTCCTTCAGCAATACCTTCACGCTTGGCGGTGTCTACGGAATTCTTGATGTCGCGATATGCTATCTTGCTGGCCTCGTACTCCCTCAATTCCTGCGGAGTGTATCTTTCTTCTACCTGTCTCATACGCATTTCTTTTTATTCCTTTGCAGGGATACGTTTTGATTCCTTTGTCTTGATACGTTTTATTCTTTTGCAAAGATACTCTGAAATTTAGTAACTTCCAAATATTTAGAATGTTTTTTAGCTAAAATGTGGAAGCGTGCTGGGTAATTAAAAGCTCATATAAGCAACACGCCATAAAGGCAAGAAGCTAATATAAGCAGCACGCCCTGAAGGGGCAGAAGCTCTTAGCCCAGGGCAGCGCCCTGGGTTTTTGTGGGTTGCAAACCTGGCGCCCTGTAAGGGCAAAAGCTTTAAAAATCCTGACAATTTACAAAGCTTCTGCCCTTTCAGGGCGTGCTGGGTAATATCAATCATACAGGAGGGTGTGCTGGGTAATATCAATCACACAGGAGGGCGTGCTGGGTGATATCAATCATACAGGAGGGCGTGCTGCTTGAGTCATTTGCCCTGGGCTAAGGGAAGCGCTGAGGAACCAAAAAGAGAGACTACCCGGCTATAGACACTGCTTCGGATGATAAAAAAGCGGAAATTACTGATTTTTGAAAAACACCAGAGAAAAGAGACATTTTTATCGGAAAAACCCCTTTCAGGTGTCGCATTCCCTACCAATGCGACACCTAAATGATAGGAATGCGACACATAGACAGGGGAATGCGACACCTTTTCCCAAATTATTTTGGTATATTTGCTCCATGATTGCGAAACAGGAGCCATGCCAGACTGCAAGGTCGGCATACCTGTTCATCATGCAGACAAGCCACTTATATTTCTATGAGTGTTCTTCGTCCTGACAATTCAATGGGCTTGACGGCGCAGTCTGTCCCATCATAGAGGAAAGTACCCTACCCTCTTGATAAATTCACAAACAGAAATACAAGACAAAATATTTACATTAATTATTAATAACAAAACGTGTATGAAAAAGAAACAATTACACAAACCGAAATGGCTCGTCACGATGCTGCTGCTCGTGATGTCTATTCTCATGCCTTATGAGGGGGCATGGGCACAAACACCAACGCCGCCTGCCAAAGGTAATGGCTCAGTAGACAAACCTTATGAGATATCATCAGCTGCCGAACTGGCGTGGTTCCGCGACTATGTGAACAATGAATCTCAATATGTTTCAGCCACGCTGACTGAAGATATTGACTTGTCAGAGTTCTGCCATGCGGCTGATGCCGCCACGAATACAGAAGAGCTCAGCTGGGATCCTATCGGTAATGGCAGGATGTATTGTGGAACGTTCGACGGCAACGGGAAGACGATTCGCAATCTATACATCAATAGCACCATTATGTATAAAGGTTTCTTCGGCTATGCTAATGGTGGCAGTATTAAGAACATCACTTTCGACAATGCGAAGGTGAAGAACACTCATTATAATGGTACAGGAATATTGACAGGAGTTTTTGAGAAATGTACTATTGAAAACATCAAGACCTTGGCAAACTGTTCGGTAGAAGGAACTGAAAATACAGGCGGAATTGCAGGAATAGGAGTGGGCAACATCAGCAACTGCGAAAACCGTGCAATGGTGAATGGTACAACTAATGTAGGAGGTATTGTAGGCAACTCTTCCGACAATACCATCTCTTCATGCGCCAATTACGGTGCTGTAACAGGAACGGAATGCAATGTTGGAGGCATGGTCGGATTTTTTATCTCAGGAACCATTCAGAACTGCGCCAACTATGGCGATATATCGGGGGCTGACTGTGTCGGAAACCAGATAGGATATGCTAGTATATGCAATCTGAACAATGTGCTTGGCATTGGAAATGTTACTGCGACAACTTCTCAATCAGGTCTCCTTGCTGGAGTAATCTGGGATTCTTCCAGCACCGCCGCTGGCATCTTGGCATACAACAGCAGTGCAAAACTTACGATTAATGGAATTGAGCAGACTGGTGATGCCGTCAAGGCTATCGGAATAAGTTCATTATCATCTACAGGATGGATAAAGGCATTTACTGCAGAACAGTTGAAGAGTGGATTGGTTGCTTTTTTACTCCAGGGAAATGCCTCAGAAAGTGCAAAATGGGGACAAAAACTGAACACAGACGATTATCCTTTACTTAACTCTGCGGATAAGGTGTATTCGGATAGTCCTATAACCATGAAATGCTCAGGCGAGTTGGAAGGCACAGGTACATTTACCAACACAAAGCCAGCACAGGAGGGCACATTCACGATGCAGCATGGCAATAATATCATACATCACGAATCAGTGGATGTTACTTGCACAGTAGATGGCACAATTGAATATTGGGAATGTGATGTTTGCAATGAGACTTACTTAGATGAAAAATTGACACAACCAGTAGGTAACATTATCAAGGAGGCTGCCACTGGTCACAACTATGATGAGAAAGACAAGTGCACGAAGTGCCAGAAAGAAATTCAGTTCGTTAAATTGGGCAACAATAACATAACGATCGAAAAGGTATTTGGTACGAGGAAGAAAATCAGCGGTTACAATCTTTATAAATTTACAGCTCCAGAAGAGGGAACATTGCTGGTAACGGCAGACAGCCACGGCGAAGACACCTATGGCGCCCTATGGGACAGCCGCACGGCTAAATACTTGATTAAAAAAGGTGATGGTAATGGTGACGACTTCAAAATCACCTACGAAGTAAAGAAAGGCACCACTTATTATATCGGTGCCAGAGAGTATGATGGCGATGCCATCGAAGGCAACGTCACGCTCTATGTAAATTTGATAAGTAATCAACTACCTGCAGGCGTGACTGGTAAAGGAACCGAGGCGGAACCTTTCATACTGAAGACGGCAGAGCATCTGGAGTGGTTCCGTGACTACGTGAATGTAGGTAAGTCAAGTGCCTGCGCAAAGATTGCCGATGATGTGGAAGAAATTGATATGAGCACTGTATGCCATAAGGCTGATGCCGAAAAGCAGGTAGCAGAGCTCAACTGGACTCCTATCGGTAACTATTCTAAGCAGTATCAAGGAACGTTCGACGGCAACGGGAAGACGATCCGTAATCTCTTCATCAGCTCCACCTCTGATGAAATTGGTTTCTTTGGCTATGCTGCTGATTGCCGCATCAAGAACATCACTTTCGACAATGCGAAGGTGAAGGGCAATGATAATTGTAGTACTGGTATTTTGGCAGGATGTGCAGGTTCTTGTGTGATTGAAAATATCAAGACCACAGGAAACTGTTCGGTAGAAGGAAAATATGAGACTGGCGGAATAGCAGGAAGAGCTAATGGCAACATCAGCAACTGCGAAAACCATGCAATAGTGAAGGGTTTACATTCTGTTGGTGGTATTGTAGGTATCTGCTTCGATTCAGAAAATTCCATCACTTCATGCGCCAATTATGGTGAGATAACAGGCACGGAGGATTTCGTAGGAGGTATAATTGGATATTTTGGTGAAGGAAGCCTCCAGAACAGTGCCAATAATGGCAATATTACGGGAGATGCTCGCGTCGGAAACTTGATAGGATATGCTAATATATGCAATATTAACAATGTGTTGGGTATTGGCAATATTACAGCTAACTATGCAGATTGTAATGGTCTCATTGTCGGATACATTGCAGATGCTTCCAGCTCTGCTTCTGGTATCTTGGCATACAACAGCAGTGCTAAGATGACCATCGATGGAACGGAACTGACGGGTGATGCAGTCGTGGCTATCGGAAGTGGCTCATTGACCTATCCTGAAGGTAAGAATGAAGCAGACGTGATTAAGGCATTCACCCCTGAGCAGCTGAAGAGCGGTGAAGTGGCTTACCTGCTCAATGGAAGCAAATCAGAAGGCGAACTGGCGTGGTACCAGAAACTCGGCACAGATGCTTATCCTGTATTGACAGCTGCTGAGGGCAATACAGTATATCATGGATCATTCCGTTACTGCGACAATACAACTTCCTCATATAGCAACAGCTCTTCTGAGAATGAATTGGTTCACGTAGCATCTGCCACCTTGGCCAGTCCTGAGCATGACGCCGACGAGCATATCTACAACATGGGCTGCCGCAACGAGAAATGCTCAGCGCACAAGTATGTAGCCGACAAGGCTGGAAACATCGTGGTGACAAAGGATGCAAACAACAAGTTTGTGGCTACAGAAGACCTGACACTCGCCGACGGCGAGGACTTCAAGGACTATGAGGCGTTCACCTCCAAGACCATCTCTTACAGCCGCAATATCCCTGAGGGCGCAGCCTGGGGAACACTCTGCTTGCCTTTCGCCATCGACCTGAGCCAGGAAGCAGAATGTGACTTCTATCGTCTCACAGGCATTGATGCGGCTAAGGAATGCATCACCATAGAGAGTTGCGAAGAGGGCGTAATCCCTGCCGGCACTCCTGTGCTCTTCAAGATGAAGGAGGGCGAGACGGTGCTCAGCCTCTCTGCTGTCGGTGCCGACATCGCTACTGCCCCGCTGTCAGGAAACCGCACCGATGTCAACCTCGTAGGTTCGTTCGTTCAGATCAGTGGTGAGAATCTTGCGGCAAGCGACTACGTCATTGGCGAGGACCAGTTCTGCCGCGTCAGCGACTTGCACGACGCCACTATCCTACCGATGCGTGCATACCTCCATCCATCCGACGCATCACTTACGTTAGCTGCGAAACTGAGCATCGGAAAGAACGATGGCAGCACTGCCATTGACCACCTCAACGCCATCAGCCGTGATGCCGACGCTGAATACTACGATGCAAGTGGTCGTCGCACCCATGGTCTGCAGAAGGGTCTGAACATCGTGAAGCGAGGCGGCAAGACGTATAAGATAATGGTTAAGTAAGTTTCGCAAAGGCGAAAGCAAAGCCTGATATATCAAAAAAAGGTCTATATGCCACGATGAAAAGTGGTGTATAGACCTTTTATTATATACGAAAGTTGAGTAAATTACGTTTTTTACTGTCACTGTAGCTAATGCGGTGTTTAGCCTTGACTTTTGGATAGATTTAACTGTTGTTAGCCTTGACTTTTGGATAAAATTAACTATTGTTTGCCTTGACTTTTGGAGAAAAATAGTATCTTTGCAGCGGCTGGAACTTGGAAAAGTGGCAAAAAATGCCCTAAAAAGGGTTGGAAAAGCTCCTTTTTCAGTCTAAAATAGGTTGGAAAAGTTCCGTAAACCTATAAAATATGGTTAGAAAAAGTAATACATATATGCTTAACAGAAAGATATACAGCTATTTACGCAATTTCTTCGTAACAGAAAAAAAAGCGCTTCTCATTTCAGGTGCTCGTCAGGTAGGTAAGACTTTTGCAATCCGAAAAATTGGAGAGGAATGCTTTGCAGATGTAGTGGAGTTCAATTTCCTCAATAATCCTAAGTATAGGGAGGCATTTAAGTCTCCTTCTGATGCTAAGGAAATCCTCTTGCGCCTTTCTGCCTTGGCAGAGAAGAAACTTACTCCAGGTAATACACTTGTTTTCTTTGATGAGGTGCAGGAATGTCCGGAGATAGTTACTGCCATCAAATTCTTGGTAGAAGACGGTAGCTATCGCTATGTGATGAGTGGATCGTTGTTAGGGGTAGAGTTGAAGGACATCCGCAGTGTACCTGTTGGCTATATGGCAGAGAAAGAGATGTTTCCTCTCGATTTTGAGGAATTTGCAGAAGCAGTAGGCATGAGCACAGGAGTAATGACCCATGTCAAGGAGTGCTATGAGCAATGCAAGGTAGTGGACGAGGTTGTGCATAATAAGCTGAATGACCTCATTCATCTTTATCTCATCATAGGAGGAATGCCTGAGGCTGTCCAAAAGTATATTAATACGAATAATTTACAGATAGTACGTGAGGCACAACGAGAAATCATGCACCTCTACGGAAAGGATATAGCCAAGTATGACCCGAAGAACAAGCTGTATATCAAAGATATTTTCGATTTAATACCTTCAGAACTGAATGCCAAGAACAAGCGTTTTATTTTGAAGGCATTAAATGAAAAGGCGAAGTTTGGGCGTTACAGAAATTCTTTCTTATGGCTATCTGATGCCGGCGTAGCACTCCCAACTTATAATGTAGAAGAACCTCGTTTGCCTTTAAAACTCGGTGAACAGCGCAATTTGTTTAAGTTGTTCATGAACGATGTGGGGTTGTTGGCAAGTCAGTATGCTGCCAACATAGCGATAGACTTACTTACGGGTACAACAGAAATCAACAATGGAGCCATTTATGAGAATTTTGCAGCGCAAGAATTACGTGCTCACGGATACAATCTTTATTATTTCAATAATAAGAAGCAGGGGGAACTGGACTTTGTAATAGAAGACAGAGGTAAGATTTTGCCGATAGAAATTAAGTCGGGCAAGGATTATAAACGTCATAATGCACTCTCTAATGTGATGAACAATGAGGAGTATGCTATCCCTCGCGCCATAGTTTTTTCAAATGGCAATGTTCAGGTCGTAGGCAAGATTCTCTATTACCCTATCTATATGTTGATGTATCTTCAACCCGAAATGATAAAGAAACCTATATTCAGGTTTGAACCAATTTAGGCTTTTATTACTTTTAAATTGATGATAGCGCAGAAAAAAGGTCTATATGCCACGATGAAAAGTGGTGTATAGACCTTTTATTATATGCGAAAGTTGAGTAAATGACGTTTTTTACTGTCTTGAAGTGTACTCAGTTAATAATTCATTCCGAAGTACCAGAGAGGGATGATGATTCCATGCCCCGTCTCGATATCGTCTTTTACGATACGTCCGTTTTTTACATCCTCTATCTGCTTCTTACCTTTCTTCCTTCCGCCAATCTCAAAGGTATAGTCACCAATGGTAAAGTCGGAAATCCTGGAGGAAATAACATCCTGTTTTTCTCTCATCTGATTGTAGAAGAAAGTTTCCCTTATGTTTCCAATATTGGGATTAGGGTTGAGTACAGACATCAGGCTTGGGTTATCGACATAGACTTTTTCTACCTTTCCAAGATTGCGCATTCCCGAAGTATCATCTCTGAGCAGACCTATCATTCCTGCACGTTCCAGATAGACCAGATAATCAGGAACATTGTTCTTGCTTACCCCGATTTCTGTGGCAAGGTTCTCTAAGCTTGGCTTGTAGGGAGCCAACCCGGAAAGAATAACGAGCATGCGCTTTAGCTTGCGTGCTGTTGAGGCTCTCATATCGGCATATTGCGGAATGTCAACTTCTACCGTCTGGTCTATCACCTGCAGCATTCTTTGCGTAAAATCTCCCTCTATGGCAAATGGGTAATAGCCATGGTCGAGGTACGCTCTGAAAATTGGCAATGGATGTTCCACTCCCGGAATCTCTACCTGTTGATTGAGTATTTCGTCGAGACTGAAAACTCTGGTCTTGATTCCTTCAAAAAGTTGCAGGTATTCCCTGAACGACAAGCCTTGCATCATATACATCAGTGCCCGGCGGCTCAGATCTGCTTCTCCCTTCTTGATGTCCAATACCGATGAACCGGTAAAGATAAGGTTCAGGGATGGGTGCATGTCGTAAATTTGCTTCAGTTCATTGCTCCATCCGGCATACTTGTGAATTTCATCTATATAAAGATGTGTACCACCCTCCTTAATAAACTCGTCGGCGAAGTCAACCAAGGAATGATTTGAAAAATAGATATTATCGGCCGACACATACAGGTGATGGCCTTCCTTGGATAGCTTGATGCGCTGTAGTATCATGGTGGATTTTCCAACGCCTCTCGGCCCCACAATACCTATTAATCGTCCTTTCCAGTTGATTTCATCATATTTATATCTGATGAAATCAAGCGGAGTACGTTTCAGCAGCTCCGCCATGTATTCATATAGTTTATTGTCTATCATATCTTTCTTTTAGATGAATATCATTTAAAACTGCAGCAAAGATACAAATAATCCCTCAATGAGGGATGGATTCTTCAGAAAAGTTCCCTCAATGAGGGATGAATTTAATCATTTTTATCCCTCATTGAGGGATTTTTACGCATATTATGGCGAAATTTGCATGGGATGATCATCGGAAAACACAGCAAATTACTCCCGAAATCTGCCAATTTGCGTTTGGGCAAGCAGAAAATTTGACAAACAAATGGGAAAATATGCAAAAATCATGAAGAAAAACACAAAATCGATGTAAAAGAAAATGAAAAAACATATGGGCACCATGCCCAAAACATTGGAACGGAGGCAAAAAACAGGCTTTTTTTGTGGCCCAAATCGGGGGTGGGCAAAAATGGGCACCTCACCTTTTTAGGCTAAAATCCATCTTTTACAAAAATGCGAAAAAACAGAATTTACTACCCTTTTTGAACAGTTATTACTACCAAAACTGCTGCCGTGCCGATTCATTTCAACATTTATATATAAACAACGCGAGAAAAGTGAGATAAAGTATTGATAATAAGGGGGAACGGATGGGTTTTGCCCGCATTTTTGTCCACATTTATAAGGATTGTTCCAATTGGGTGGCAAAACGGCAGAATGGCAAAACACCTCCCAATGTGTATAAAAAACCTTTATTTTCTTAACGGATTTAACAATAGTGCACGTCATAGAGGTGCACCGAGTATTCAAAAAAAAATGTCGAACTTTGCAATCGAAATATAAACAACAAAGTAATGCCCAAAAAGGAAGAAATAGAACAAGTTCTGGCACTGTCCGAAGAGAAGAAGCAAATGCTGAGATGCATCTACCATTATTACCATAAATGGCAGGACTTCTACACAAGGCAAAGACAAAAATACAAAATAACCAACCAGGACTTAATGGAAGAAGGTCATTTCAGCAGTCATACCTTGAAACGTCTTAATGACGCGATTTACTCGCAGGACTTACAAAATCGGCTCAGACTAAGTATTATCAGGATCCTGAAATACAGAGACGAGGAGGAACGGACAAAGCATTCGAAACGCGACCATGTGAAGAGCCTGGTTGACGAATTCAATGAAAGCTATTCCAAGTTTGACAGAAAAATGACGCTCTGTGACAACGAACAGCTTATAAAAGCTCTCGCCATTTTCAGCAACGAGCAGAAAAAAGGCACCCTCTACCGCAAGGCCGAAATACTGTACCAATACGAAATGAATACGAAATAATAAATCCCCTAAAAATCACATAAACTTTTAAACAATCAAAACAATGGAAACAACCAACAATCTTCCATCGCTGTTTCGTTCGCTACGCACGAGTTGTCACAGTCCACTCATCAGTACCACAGAACTGGAAAGACTCATCCTCCATGACAAGGCATTGGAAAACGACACAAAAGGCTATCGAGAGGCAATAAACATCGATAGAAATGAAGCACGCAACAAAAAGCGGAGACTGCCCGCCATTTGCCCTTCCATCCAGTTCAGGCGGACAGGACGAAAGCTCGAGGACTTCGGATGCGCCACGGGATGGCTCATGCTCGACTACGACCACGTCGCAGGAATCGTGCTCGACGAGAAAGTGGAGCTCGCCTCCAAGTCGCCCTACTCCATGGTGGTGTATCGCACCATCAGCGGAAAGGGACTACGCATCCTCCTACGCTACGAACGGCCCAAGGGATGCACCCTCACCGTCACCGAACTGCACCATCTCGCCGTCGACAAAGCCATCTCCATCTACGACGACCTGCTGCACATCTCTGCCGACCAACAGTGCAAGGACATGGTGAGGCTCTGCGGACTCGCCCACGACGCGAAAGCCTACTTCTGCTGGGACTCCAAGCCCCTCACCTTCACCCCCGACGAGGTGAACTGGTTCTATCAACACGTGGTGCTGAAGGAACAGGAGAAAGAGGAGGCAGCCGACAAAGCCGTCAGGAAAAATGCCGAGAAGAACCGCGCCAAGAGCAACGCCACCAAGGGAGGCACTCCCACCTTCGAAGCCATCATACAGCGGGTGGAGGACCATGCCAGGAACTGGCGGGTGCAGTTTCAGCCCGGCAGCCACCACGAATACTGCATGCGGTTTGCAGGATTCTGCCACAGCTACGGTGCCGACAAGGAGCAGCTGCTCAACTGGATGCTGCAGCAGTATGGCAGCCAGTACGACGGCATCAAGAGCATCGTAGACTGGATGTACAAGCACCCCGCCAACTTCGGTTGCTGGCACCTCTATGCCCCCGGCGAACGATACAAGCGCACCCCCGACGTCAAAGACGTGAGGCAGTGGCTCAGCACCCGACTCGAGCTGCGCCGAAACACCATCACCGACAAGACCGAGATGCGAGGACTCGACATCCAGAACACCAGCTACTTCCGCTGGACCATCGTCGACGACCCCATCGAAAACTCCATCTTCTCGTGGATGGATCTCGACGGACTGAAGATCCCCATCAACCTGCTGGACATCGTGCTGAACAGCGACTTCGTGAGACGATACAATCCACTGACCGAATTTCTCGAGAGCCTGCCCGAATGGAAGGAGGGCGACCCCGACTACATCGGTGAGCTGAGCCGGCGCGTGGTGGTGAAGAACTACCCCACCCACTTCCACACCCAGCAGGAGTTCACCGAGATGTTCCGCAAGTGGATCGTAGGCATGGTGGCGTGTTGGGTATCCCCGAGGGTGGTCAACGAGATGGTGCTCATCCTCGTGGGCAAGGGCGGACTCTACAAGACCTCCTTCTTCCAGTACCTGCTGCCTCCCGAGCTGCGCCAGTATTACGCCAACGACTCCACCGCCGACTACAACAACAAGGACTTCCTGGAGCTGTGTGCCAGCAAGGCTCTCATCTGTCTCGACGAGTTTGAGACGCCCATGGGCAAGAACCTCAGCGCCTTCAAGAGCATCGTCACCAAGCCCACCATCACCCTGCGACGTCCCTATGCCCGCTACAGCTCTCAGTTGCTCCACAACGCCTCGCTCTGCGGCACGAGCAACAACATCCACATCATCAGCGAACAAGAGACACGCCGCTACCTCGTATGGGAGGTGGAACGCATTCAGAGTCCTCGCGAGACACCCATCGACTACCGCCATCTCTATGCCCAGGCCCTGGCGCTGGGACAGAAGGTGATGAAGGAGAAAACGCTCTCTGCCGCATCCGATGGCGAGGAGGAGCCTTGGGTGTACTGGCTCACGCCGAAGGACATCAGTCACCTGGAGGTGCACAACCGCCTCTTCATCGTGAACAACTACATGGAGGAGCTGATCCAGAAATACTACCGTGTCCCCAACCCCGACTCCGACATCCACTCCCCCAACCTGAAGTTCGTGACGAGTGCCGAGATCCTCGAACACATCGCCGGCAACCCGGTGTTCCGTCCCTCCTTCTCTACCCGCAACGTGGGCGACGTGATGACCCACCTGGGGTACAGCAAGACGCGGCGCAACAACTCCCATGGGTGGTGGGTGGTGGAGAAAGAGGGAGTCACCATTGCTGCCGACTCCCGCTTCATTGAGAACAAAGATGAATTGTGATTCTCCCTCCGCTTCTCTCTGATGGTGAAGCGGAGATTCCTCTGCTCTCTGCTGTGCTGCTCCCCCTGCTGTGTGGTTTTGGCGCTCGTGGGAGCGAATGCGATGTTCGCCACGTTCGCTCCCAGGATTCTCTGGTTCGCTCACACGATCGCTGCTTTCGCTCCCAGGAATGCTGGTTTCGCTCTGTGGATTTTTTCGAAAACCCACCAGTCCCTCTTTACCATTAATGAGGGATTTTTTCGAAAACCCACCAGTCCTCCCTTTACCAATAAAGAGTTTTTTTCGAAAATCCACCTAGATTTCCTTAACATTAATGAGGGATTTTTCGAAAACCCACCAGTCCTCCCTTACCCTTAAGGGAGGCTCCACCGCTTTCCCCAAGCCCCTTTCCCCTCAGGGGACAGGGGATGTGCCAACCGCCCTACTCGGTGCTCAAACCGCTTCGCTATAAGGTTGGCGGACCATCAGAGGTCTTCGCCAGCAGCAGAGCTGCATTTTGCGGTATGCGACCGCATGGACACGAATTGCTTAGGGGCTGCGAAAGCCCAGAAGCCCATAGCAGCTCGCCCTGATGGCCAAGAAGCTCACAGAAGCAGCACGCCCTGATGGTCAAGAAGCCCTTAGCGGCAGCGCCCTGAAGGTCAAAAAAACTCACAGAAGCAGCACGCCCTGATGGTCAAGAAGCCCTTAGCAGCACGCCCTGAAGGGGCAGAAGCTCTTAGCCCAGGGCATCGCCCTGGGTATAATAGCAATCGGCAAGGCGCCCTGAACCAACGGTCACCGGCGCATAGCGGAAAGGTAAAGGGCAAAAGCTTTAAAATTCATCTAACTCAACTTTCGCAAATAGGGAAGTTTAAGAAGTTAAAGCCATATGCTTTACAGCTAAATATACAAACAATAAGGCTGTTGTCTTAACTCCCTTAACTCCCTTAACTCCTGAACATCTCCCTTAACTCCTTTAACTCCTGAACATCTCCTTTACCTCCCAAAAAAATAAACAAAAACCATTAATAAAAATGCAACTCAGACTATACGAAAAAGCAGAGCTCGCTCTGCTCTACTTCCCCCATTCGACCCCCAAGGTCGCAGTCAACCGACTTTCACGTTGGATCAAGAACATCCCCGAACTCTACGTCGCACTGCAACGGTGCAACGTAGGGAAGAACTCTCATTTCTACAGCCGTCAGCAAGTAGATCTCATCTTTCAGTACCTTGATGAACCCTGAAGCATGCTGTAGCAGCTCATGCTGCTACAGCTCTTTGCAAAGAACTGTCCGAAACTACTCCCGTCTTTCTTCCCTTGCCATAAGGATTTTTTCTAAAAAACCACCAGTCATACATTACCGTAATTTTTTTTCGAAAACCCACCAGTCCTCCCTTACCCTTAAGGGAGGGTCCACCGCTTTCCCCAAGCCCCTTTCCCCTCAGGGGACAGGGGATGTGCCAACCGCCCTACTCGGTGCTCAAACCGCTTCGCTATAAGGTTGGCGGACCATCAGAGGTCTTCGCCAGCAGTAGAGCTGCGGTTTGCGGTATGCGACCGCATGGACACGAATCGCTTAGGGGCTGTTGTCTTAACTCCTTTAACTTCTGAACATATGAAACTTGAGTGAATTACTTATGCAGCTTTGCCAAATTCATATATGCTATTCAACCTTCATAATTGCCATGCAAAGGGTGATTTTTGTATTTTGCAGGTAATTGTTCTCCTTTCATTAAAATAGTCACAACTTCCTCAAACAAAGACTTGTCATATCCTCGTTTGATACACTTCTTGTACGATTTCTTAAATCTTCCAGAGAGTTGTAACTTATACATTTTTAAGCTTCTAAATAGTTCATCATTTCCTCTAATGTGTCGAAGTTTTTCACGTTTCCCTTCTTAACATCAAGAATGGCCTTGTCCAACTCTGTATTGGAAGTTTCAGAGTTTACAGTACTGGTTTTCCATCCCATCCTGTTAGCCAATTCCTTCAAAAACTGAATGTCTGAACTCGGAAGTTGTAAATTGACCGATTGTATTGTTACATCCATAATAAAATCTTTTTTATTGCTGCAAAAATACGATTTCTTTTCTGAAAAAGCAAAGAATCTCTGCATTTTTTTACTCCACTTTTGCAAATGGGGAGATTTTCAGGAGGTTTTGTATTGTCATAGCATCATCAAACAGCCCCTAAGCATCTACCAAACAGTCCCTAAGCATCTACCAGGCTGCCCCTAAGCATCAACCAGGCTGCCCCTAAGCATCAACCATGCAGCCCCTAAGCATCTACCATGCAACCCCTAAGCAAATCCTTGAGTGAAAGCGGGTTTATCCCCGCACAAAAAACCGCAGCTCCGCTGCTGGCGAAGACCTCTGATGGTCCGCCAACCATAGAATGAAATGGTTACGAGCGACGAGGAGGAGCGGTTTCCTCTTCTTCCCTGAGGGGAGAAGACCGAGATGAGAGGTGGACCCTCCCTTAAGGGTAAGGGAGGACTGGTGGGTTTTCGAAAAAAACTCATTAATGTTAAGGAAATCCAGGTAGGTTTTCGAAAAAGCTTCGAGCAAGCACCAAGCAGCCCGTAAGCGATTTGTATCCATGCGGTCGCATACCGCAAAATGCAGCTCCGCTGCTGGCGAGACCTCTGATGGTCCGCCAACCTTATAGCGAAGCGGTTTGAGCACCGAGTAGGGCGGTTGGCACATCCCCTGTCCCCTGAGGGGAAAGGGGCTTGGGGAAAGAGGTGGAGCCCTCTTTAATGGTAAAGAGGGACGGGGTGATTTTAGAAAAGAATTCATTAATACTAAGGAAATCCAGGTGAGTTAAGAGAAATCCCCTTTACAATCAATTGCGAAATGATGCAATCAAAAAGCATCATTTCGCATCATTTGGCACCATTTCTCATGACATGTTTTATTTGGCATCATTGCCAAATAAAATCATCGTATCTTTGCATTGTCATTCAGAGAGAATGAACTTAGTGCACTCAAGTAATACATTAACCAAAATCTAAAAGAACTATGATTCTCTACAAGTTAGTAAAAAACAACAACAAAAAGTTTCCAGGAACGTACGGCAAGTACTATGCCCGTCCTGCAGTCACCGCAACCATCAGCATCGACCAACTCGCCGAGCACATGTCGAGCCACAACACACCCTTCTCGGCAGGAGCCGTACGCGGCATCCTCACCGACATGGTGAAGTGCGTCAAGGAACTCGTCCTCAGCGGCTACTCCGTGAAGATCGACGACCTCGCCATATTCTCCATTGGCATCCGACCCAAGAAGGGAGCCGACACGAAGGAATCCTTCACCGTGGCAAAGAACATAGAGGGTGTCAAGCTCCGTGCCCGTGCCACAGGCAAGCTCACCAACAGCCGTCTTGACCTCGACGCCACCCTCAAGGATGCAGCCGACATCCTCGTCACCTCTTCCACCACGAAGCCTGGCGGCACCACAGGCGGAGGCACCACTACCCCATCCGGCGGCTCAGGCAGCAACCCATCAGGAGGCACAGGCAGCAACCCTTCAGGCGGCGAGAATACCGGCGGCGAAGGAGAGTAATGTCTTAACTCCTTAACTCCCTTAACTCCTGAAAATTCTCCTCGAAAAAACATTAACCATTAAAAAAATTAAACCATTATGAAAAAAGAAACATTAAAAAACATCATCAACTTCGTCATCACCGTTCTCACCGCCATTGCCGGCGCCTTCTGCGTCACCAGCTGCGGCAGAATGTAGACGAACCACCTCATCGTTTGTTAACCAAAAAAATCTAACGACTATGCAAAATCACCGTAACATCTCTCTCATCGTGCTGCATTGCAGCGCGACGAGAGTCACCCAGAGTTTCACCATCGAGCAGCTCGAAGCCTGCCATAAAGCCCGTGGCTATAGCAGCATCGGCTATCACTACTACATCACCCGCGACGGCACCCTCTACCCCTGCCGACCCGAGAACGAAGTAGGCGCCCACGCCCTCCACTTCAACAAGAACAGCATAGGCATCTGCTACGAAGGCGGACTCGATGCCAAGGGTCGTCCTGCCGACACCCGCACCGAAGCTCAGAAGATCACCATGGAAGAATTGCTCCGCAGCCTCTGCGTCGACTTCCCCGATGCCGAGATCCTCGGTCACTGCGACCTCCCCGGCGTCCGCAAGGCCTGTCCCTGTTTCGACACCCGCAAATGGCTCAAGGAGATCCATTTCCACATCTGAAACTCCTTAACTCCCTTACTCAAGTTTCGCAAGTGGTTTAAGTACGGGCTGAAGGCCCAAAAGCTCTTAGCCCAGGGCATCGCCCTGGGTTTTTTATGGTCGCAAACCTGGCGCCCTGTAAGGGCAAAAGCTTTACATACCGCAACTGATTTACCATTTTTATTATGTGTATTTTAAAGCTTTTGCCCTTACAGGGCGCATTGCTGACTGACCTCATACCCAGGGCGATGCCCTGGGCTAAGAGCTTCTGCCCCTTCTATTATATTTGCACTTGGAAAAATAAAGAGGTAAAAATCTTTATATCTGCAAATTATTGTTAACTTTGCAGGAAAATAGATAAGTACAATAAA
>NZ_JARJVV010000020.1:0-55666 GCF_029348455.1 Segatella intestinalis | reverse complement strand
TTCTTTACAAAGATACAAAATATTTTTGGTATAAGCAAATATAAATAGTTAATATTCAATAAGATACAACATTAATATCTATATGTTAAAAGGTAAAAAGTTTGATGCGTTTGCCCTGGTTCGATACTTTAGAACACAAGTTCGATACTTTAGAACATAAGTTCGATACTTTAGAACATAAGTTCGATACTTTAGAACATAGATTTTTATGACTATAAAAGAACATTTATTATAGTCATATTCACAGTTGACTACTTATGCTGAGTAGCGGCAAACATGATTTAAATATATAAAAAAACAAAAAAAGAATGATTTTTGAGTTTTTTATGTTACTTTTGCAAGCTGAAATGAGAATCAAGAAATTAGATATATTCATCGCGAAGCAATTCGGACTGCTTTTCGTGGGAACATTCTTCATCTGCCAGTTTGTGCTGATGATGCAGTTCCTGTGGAGATACATCGACGAACTGATAGGTAAAGGGTTGTCGGTGGAAGTCATGGCGCAGTTCTTCTGGTACATGGGACTCATGCTTGTACCACAGGCCCTGCCTTTGGCCATTCTGCTCTCTTCGCTTATCACCTTCGGCAACCTGGGAGAAAGTTCTGAGCTGACAGCTATCAAGGCCGCAGGCATCTCGCTGATGCAGGCTTTCAGGTCGCTCATCATCATCACTGTCCTTGTGATGGTCAGCTCGTTCTACTTTCAGAACAACATCGGACCCAGCTCCAACATGAAGCTGGCACAGCTTCTCATCTCGATGAAACAGAAGAGTCCTGAGTTGGAAATCCCTGAGGGAATCTTCTATGACGGAATCCCCAACTGCAACCTCTACGTACAGAAGAAAGACCTCAAGACGGGCAAGTTGTATGGCATCATGATCTATCGCATGACCAACAGCTATGAGGATGCCGCCATTATCCTCGCCGACTCGGGTATGCTGCAGAGTACGGCCGAGAAGAAACACCTTGTACTGAGCCTGTACAGCGGAGAATGGTTTGAGAACATGCAGAGCAGCGAGCTTGCCAACAGCGCCGCAGTGCCCTACCGAAGAGAGACCTTCATCTCGAAGAAAATCGTGCTCGACTTCGACAACGACTTCAGCCTCACCGATGCCAGTTCGCTGTCAAACAATGCCAAGGCGAAGAGTCTTGCCAAGATAGAACACGACATCGACTCCATCAACCAGTCGTACGACTCGATAGGAAGAATGTACCTGGCTGATGCCAGAATAAGATACTATCACCAGCCATTCATGAGCAAGCAAGACTCGCTACAGGCTGTGAAAAAAGCTGCTGCAACAAAGGTGAATATCGACTCTCTGTTCGAGAAGATGCCTACAGAGCGCAGGCTGTCGGTAGTAAACTACGCTTCATCCGACGTGCAGCAAGCCATGAACGACCTCGACTTCAAGAGTATGATCACCAATGTGGGCGACCGACTGATAAGAGACCACAAGATAGAGGCCATCAACAAGTTCACGCTGGCGTTGTCGTGCCTCATTTTCTTCTTCATCGGAGCACCGCTGGGTGCCATCATCCGAAAAGGAGGATTGGGATTCCCTGTCATCATCTCGGTGCTGGTTTTCATCACCTTCTTTATTCTCGACAACACTGGATACCGAATGAGCCGAAGCGGAATTTGGGCTATTTGGTTTGGAAAAGGACTTGCCACTGCCGTACTGGGACCTTTAGCGGTATTCGTCACCTACAAGGCAACCAACGACTCGACGGTGTTCAACATAGATATGTACAAAGAGTTTATATTCAAGCTTTTGGGAATACGACTCAAACGACATATCTTTGGCAAGGAGGTCATCATCAACGACCCAGCATACACTGAGGACGCCGTCAAGCTGAAACACATCAACGAAGATATCGAGGCATACAACAAGGAGCACAGACTCAAAAAATGGCCCAACTTCATCAATGTGTTCTTCAAATATCAGCCCGATCATGAGATAGAGCGCATCAGCAACGAACTGGAAGCAGTGATAGAAGACTTGTCGAATACAAAGAACAAATATATCCTGCACAACATCAACCAGTATCCCGTACTCTCGCCCAAGGCTCACACACGTCCATTCGAACGTAAATGGCTCAATATCCTGGCAGCCCTCATCGTTCCTTTAGGCACTGTGCTCTACCTTAGAATGTGGAGTTTCCGCCTACGACTGTACAGAGACCTGAAAGTGGTGACGCAGGTGAACAACGACATCATCATGAGAACTAAAGAAATGTAACTATATATATAATAAGGTATCAATTAGAAAATGGAAGACGTAAGATTGAATAGCATAGAAGAAGCCGTAGAAGACTTCAAAGAAGGAAAATTCGTTATCGTAGTAGACGATGAAGACCGAGAAAACGAGGGCGACCTCATCATAGCAGCAGAGAAGATTGATGCAGACAAGGTAAACTTCATGCTCAAGCATGCACGTGGCGTGCTCTGCGCACCTATCACCATCAGCCGATGCGACGAGCTGGATCTGCCTCACCAGGTTTCAGAGAACACATCCATGCTTGGAACTCCATTCACCGTCACCATCGACAAACTCGAAGGATGCAGCACTGGAGTATCTGCTCACGACAGAGCTGAGACCATCAAAGCCCTTGCCGACCCCAACTCCACATCCAAGACCTTTGGACGTCCAGGACATATCAACCCACTATATGCACAAGACAACGGAGTGCTGCGCAGAAGCGGACATACCGAGGCCGCCATCGACCTTTGCAAGATGGCGGGACTCTACCCTGCCGGCGCACTGATGGAAATCATGAACGAAGATGGCACCATGGCCCGCCTGCCACAACTCCTGAAGTTTGCTAAGGAATGGGGTTTGAAAATCATCTCCATCAAAGACATGATAGAATACCGACTCAAGAAAGAGTCGCTGATAGAAATAGGTGAAGAGGTAGACCTGCCTACAGAATACGGTCACTTCCATCTCATTCCTTTCCGCCAGGCAAGCAACGGACTGGAGCACATGGCCCTCATCAAGGGAGAATGGAAAGAAGACGAGCCTATCCTCGTACGTGTTCACTCATCTTGCGCCACCGGCGACATCCTGGGAAGCAAGCGCTGCGACTGCGGTCAGCAGCTTCACAAAGCCATGGAGATGATCGAGAAAGAAGGCAAGGGAGTACTCATCTACATGCAGCAGGAAGGAAGAGGCATCGGTCTGATGAACAAGATTGCCGCCTATAAGCTTCAGGAAGAAGGCTACGACACCGTGGACGCCAACACCCATCTGGGCTTTAAACCCGATGAGCGCGACTATGGCTGTGGAGCACAGATGCTGCGCCATCTCGGTGTACACAAAATGCGCCTGATGACAAACAACCCCGTAAAACGTGTCGGACTGGAGGCCTACGGACTGGAAATCGTAGAGAATATCGCCATCGAGACCACTCCCAACAAATACAATGAGCGATACCTCAAAACCAAGAGAGACCGCATGGGACATGTGCTTCACCTGGGTTAAACATGGCAGAATGTAACAATTTAGATACAAAAAGTTAAATAATAACATGTTTCTTTCCGCAAAAGAAATAAAATAATTACTTTTGCAGTCGAATTATAAACATTGATATAAATTATGGCACAATTATCAGATCGTCTTAACAGATTGGCACCATCAGCAACGCTGGCGATGTCGCAGAAAAGCAGTGAAATGAAGGCTCAAGGAATCGACGTGATCAACATGAGCGTGGGAGAACCCGATTTCAACACACCTGACAACATCAAAGAGGCAGCCAAAAAGGCTATCGACGAAAATTACTCTCGTTACTCTCCTGTTCCAGGATACCCTGACTTGAGAAAAGCAATTGTTGCCAAACTGAAAAACGAGAACAATCTTGACTATACTGCCAATGAGGTAATCGTAGGTACTGGCGGCAAGCAGTGCGTCTGCAACGCAGTACTCGCCTTGGTAAATCCTGGTGATGAGGTCATCATCCCTGCACCTTACTGGGTAAGCTATCCACAGATGGTGAAACTGGCTGGCGGTGTACCTGTCATCGTAAACGCAGGTTTCGACCAGGACTTCAAAATGACAGCCGAGCAGTTGGAACAAGCCATCACTCCCAAGACCAAGATGCTCATCCTCTGCTCACCAAGCAACCCTACAGGTAGCGTCTATTCTAAGGAAGAGTTGGCAGCACTCGCTGATGTACTGAGAAGACACAAGGAAGTTTTCGTATTGGCTGATGAAATTTACGAACACATCAACTATATCGGCAAGCACCACAGCATCGCACAGGAACCTGACATGAAGGAACAGGTCATCATTGCCAACGGTGTATCAAAGGCTTATGCCATGACAGGTTGGCGTATCGGATTCCTCGCAGGTCCTGAGTGGATCATCAAGGGATGTAACAAACTGCAGGGACAGTACACCAGCGGTACATGTTCTGTGAGCCAGAAAGCAGCCGAGGCAGCCTACACACTCGACCAAAGTGCCGTAGAGAACATGCGCCAAGCTTTCGAACGCCGTCGCAACCTCATCGTAAAGTTGGCTAAAGAAGTACCAGGTCTTGAGGTGAATATGCCACAGGGAGCCTTCTATCTCTTCCCAAAATGCAGCAGCTTCTTTGGCAAGAGCACAGGCGACCGTACCATCAACAATTCCACAGACCTGGCTATGTATCTCTTGGAAGAGGCTCACGTGGCTACAGTGGGAGGTGACGCTTTCGGAGACCCAGATTGTTTCCGTATGAGTTACGCCACAAGCGATGAGAATATCGTAGAGGCAATACGCCGAATCAAGGAGGCGTTGGGCAAGCTCAAGTAATCGAAAAGAAACAACAGCAAACGAATAAGAAATCGGTAAAAACTCGCAATAAAAGCGTAGAAAACGACTTAAATAACGAGATATTGATTAAATACATTCAATATCTCGTTAAAACTTCTTAAATGCGTTTCGTGTTTTATTTTTAATTATTATCTTTGCCCTTAGTAACAGAAAAAACCAAACTTTGTCTTGACACAAATAAGGTCTACAAAACATTAGAGAAAAAACATTCAAATAATTTATTAACTAATAATTTAAAAAAAGTAAAATTATGGCAACTACAAAACAAGCAGCCCCTAAGAAAAAATCTGAGGGCTTTCAGGGAGTAAGAGGCGCATTCTGGATCATCGTGGTATGTGCTATCATCGCATTCACTTTGTTCTTCACATGGTTCGGAAACGACATGCACTTCCAGGATCCAGGTGTACAGGATCACCCAGCAGACATTTGGGGTACAATCTACAAAGGTGGTGTTATCGTACCTGTAATTCACACATTGTTGCTCACCGTATTGGCAATGACTATCGAGCGTTGGATGGCCCTCAAGACCGCTACTGGTAAAGGTGCTCTTCCTAAGTTCGTTGCAAACATCAAGGCAGCTTTGAACGCTAACGATTTCGCTAAGGCTGAGCAGCTCTGCAACAAGCAGCGCGGTACTGTAGCCAACGTTGTTATGGCTTCTTTGAACGCTTACAAGTCAATGGAGTCTGGCGCTAACGCTTCTTTGAAGAAGGCTCAGAAGGTAGCTAAGATCCAGCAGGCTCATGAGGAGGCTACTCAGTTGGAGATGCCTACTCTGACAATGAACTTGCCTATCATCGCTACAATCGTAACTCTTGGTACACTTACTGGTCTTCTCGGTACTGTAACCGGTATGATCAAGTCTTTCCAGGCCATGGGTGAAGGTGGTGGCGCTGACTCAGCAGCACTTTCTGTAGGTATTTCTGAGGCGTTGATCAACACCGCATTCGGTATTTTGACATCTTGGTGTGCTGTTGTATCTTACAACACATTCACCAACAAGGTTGATAAGTTGACATACGCACTCGACGAGGTAGGTTACTCAATTGCTCAGACATACGAAGCTAACCACGCAGAAGAGGCTTAATTTTTGCTAACCCTTTAAAATTTTATCGCTATGGGTAAAGTAAAAATTAAGAAGAGTGACATCTGGATCGATATGACGCCTATGTCAGACGTTATGACCCTGTTGCTTACCTTCTTCATGCTCACCTCTACTTTCGTAAAGAATGAGCCTGTAAAGGTAAACACACCAGGTTCTGTGTCTGAAATCAAGGTGCCTGAGAACGGAGTCTTGACTATCTTGGTAAATCCTGAAAAGGACAAGGCTGGTAATCCTACCGGCGAGGGCCAAGTATTTATGAGTATTGATAATACTGATCAGCTGGGTGCTTCACTGAGCACTATGACTGGTGCTTTCGGTGTGGAGCTGACACCTAAGATGATAGAGACATTCAAGAGTGAGGGTACATTCGGTGTCCCAATGAGCGACCTGAAGACTTACTTGGCTATGAATGCTTCTAAGCGTCCACAGTATCTCCAGCAGAAAGGTATTCCTCTCGACAGTATTAATGGTGGTATGAGCGAGTTCCAGCAGTGGGTAAACGCTGCTCGCCAGACAAACGAGGACATCAAGATTGCCCTCAAGGCTGATGCTTCTACTCCATATAAGACAGTTAAGAGAGTGATGAACGAACTCCAGGATATGGACGAGAGTCATTACTATATGATTACACAGTTAAAACAACA
This sequence comes from Segatella intestinalis, assembly GCF_029348455.1. Taxonomy (NCBI): domain Bacteria; kingdom Pseudomonadati; phylum Bacteroidota; class Bacteroidia; order Bacteroidales; family Prevotellaceae; genus Segatella; species Segatella intestinalis. The sequence continues at coordinate 49,106 of NZ_JARJVV010000020.1, read as the reverse complement.
GGGGGACGAATAAATGGCTAAGAAAGAAAGCAAACAAAAGAAAATGAATGTCCGCGTAGACTTTACGCCTATGGTGGATATGCTTATGCTTCTTATCACGTTCTTCATGCTGTGTACATCTTTGAGCAAACCTCAGACTATGGAGCTGACAATGCCAAGTAATGATGAGAACCAGAACGACGAGAACAAGAATGAGGCTAAAGCTTCTGAGACTGTGACACTCTATGTAACTGCAGACAACAAGATTTACTATGGTGCTGGTATCCCTAAGTACGACGATCCTACATGGATTAAGGAGACAACATGGGGCACCAATGGTGTCCGTAAGGTCTTGAGAGAGCATGCTACAGAGAACGGTACACGTCCAGTAGAGAGAATCTCACTCGCTGTTAAGGAGTTAAACATGGAGCGTTCTAAGAATCCAAAACAATATCCTGACAGCATCTATCAGAAGAAATTGAGTGACTTGAAGGCAGGTAACTTAAAGGATGGTAAGATCCCAACCCTGACTATCGTCATCAAGCCTACTGACAATGCTTCGTACAAGAATATGGTTGACGCACTCGATGAAATGCAGATTTTGAACATTGGTACGTATGTCATCGACAAGATTAGCGCTGACGACGAGAAGCTTCTCAAGTCAAGAAACGTTAAGATGTAAGATGATTGCTAACAATTAAAACAAGAAAGAAATGGCAAAAATAGATCTATACGATCCTAAATGGGTCGAAATGGTTTTCGCCGGAAAGAACAAGGAGTATGGTGCTTACCAGCTCCGTAAGGGTACTTCTGGTCGAAACATCAAGGCTCTTCTGATCTTGGTCATCGCTGCAGCTCTCGTAGGTGGATTCTTGGCTTGGAAGGTTATCGAACAGAAACAGGCCGAAGAACAGCAAGCATACATGGAAGCTATGGAGTTGGCTAAACTCCAGCAGCAAGCTAAGAAAGAAGAAAAGAAGAAAGAGCCAGTGAAGCCAAAGATTGAACCTAAAAAGGAGATACCTGTGGCTCGCGAGACTCAGAAGTTTACTGCACCTGTCATCAAGAAGGATGAACTCGTAAAAGAGGAAAACCAGGTAAAGCAAATGGATAAACTGGATGAGAAGGTGGCCGTAGGTACTGAGAACAAGGAAGGTACTAAAGACCGTCTGGCTGAAGCTGTAAGAAGCGATATCGCCGTAGCAGCTCCACCACCACCACCAGCTCCAAAGCCTGAGGTTTCTAACAAGGTGTTTGATGTTGTAGAAGAGATGCCTCACTTCCCTGGCGGCGCAGCTGCCTTGCAGGCTTTCCTCTCAAGCAACACAAAGTATCCTGTTGTCGCTCAGGAGAATGGTGTACAAGGTCGTGTAATCGTATCATTCGTTGTAGAGCGTGATGGCTCTATCACTGATGTAAGGGTTGTGCGTTCTGTAGACCCATCACTCGACCGCGAGGCTTCTCGAGTTGTAAGAAGTATGCCAAGGTGGAGTCCAGGTAAGCAGAATGGTTCTGCCGTACGTGTGAAGTACACAGTTCCAGTTGTATTTAGATTGCAGTAATAGAATGAAAAGAACATCTTATATTTTTATAGGATTAATATCACTATCAATGGCTTTCTTCTCATCATGTGGTGAGAAGAAAGCCAAAGATGGTAGAACAGATACTCCTACGTCGGGCACTATTGAATTCTATGCAGACGAAAGTCTGAGCCCTATCATCGACGAGGAGAGAACACAGTTTGAGTTTGAATTTCCAAAGGCAAAACTCAAGCCCATTTATTCAGATGAAGTCACAGGACTTCAGATGATCAAAGATTTCAAGACTACTCTTTTATTCACAACTCGTCATCTGAAAGATGGCGAGATTGCATACTTGAAATCGAAAAGCAATGTTATTCCTTCAGTCTTCCCTATCGGATACGATGGATTGGCTTTTATCGTCAACAAGAACAACCAAGATACTTGTATAACGGTAAACGACATCAAACGTGTCCTGACAGGAAAAGCCACAAAATGGAGCGACATTGTTCCTGGTTCTAAAAGAGGAGACATCGAAGTCATCTTCGACAACACTCGCTCGGCTACTACCAACTGGGTTGTTGACTCAGTATTGCATGGCGAAAAGATGGGTGCCAAAATCATGGCAGCCAAGACAAGCAAGCAGGTAATTGACTTCGTAGACGAGACTCCAGGCGCTATCGGTGTAATTGGTTCTAACTGGTTGAACGACCGTCGAGATTCCACCAACACCACCTTTAAGAAGAATATTCATGTCATGCGAGTGTCTATCAAAGACAAGGCAACTCCATCGAACAGTTGGCAACCCTATCAGGCTTACCTTCTCGACGGAAGATATCCATTCGTAAGAACATTATATGCTATAGTAGTAGACCCACACAAGGCGCTCCCATGGAGCTTTGCCAACTACATCACGAACCCACGAGGACAGTTGATTGTATTCAAATCAGGTCTGCTTCCCTATAGAGGCGACATAACCTACAAGAAAGTAAATATTAAAAAATAAGAATCCAATTAAACTTTCTGGATGAAGGTGTCATCTAATGAATAAAAATAGTAATCACACAAATAAAAATTGAGATTATGAAAGCAATTAAATATTTAGTGGCTGCCGCATTGATGATGGGTTTGTCAATGCCAGCAATGGCTCAGGATGTCAACTATAAGGACATGCTGAAGTCGATAGAGGCAAATATCAAGTCTGGTAACGCAACCTCAAAGGATTTTGATAAGTCCCTGAAGGAGTACCAGAAAGAGTTTAAGAAAGACCCGAAGGCTCTTGTAGCTTTGGGTAACATTCTTGCTATCAACAAGCAGTATGACAAGGCTATGGCTGTAGCAGATGCTATCACCATGAAGTTTAAAAACTTTGGTGACGCCTATATCCTGAAAGGTGATATCTACGCATTGCAGGACAATGGTGGTGATGCTGCTGCAAGCTACAACGACTGTATCGTCATGGATCCTAAGAATCCTCAGGGATACATCAGCTATGCCAATGTATATCAGAAGATTGACCCTGTAAGAAGTGCAGAGACACTGAAGAAGCTGAAGGAAGTGAACCCAGAATATCCTTACGAGGCTATGGCAGGTTACACATTCTACAGCAATGGTAAGTACGACAAGGCTTACGATCTCTTCAAGCAGACTGACCCTAACAAGTTGGAGGAATATATCTATGTAGCTTACGCTATCACCGACTATATGGTCAACAAGAAGGATGAAGCATTGACACTCTCTGAGAGTGGATTGCAGAAGTTCCCTAAGGATGCTACCTTCCACAGAGTTGCTGTATGGTCTGCTGTAGATATCGAGAAATTCGATGTAGCTCTCCAGCATGCACAGGTCATCATGGGTACAGACTCTATCAAGAAGACATCAAGAGACTATACCTACTATGGTATGGCATTGGTAGGCAACAAACAGTACGATGAAGGTATAGCTCAGTATGAGAAGGCATTGCAGCTCAAGGCCGACGATCCTAAGCCATTGCAGTACATCTCTGAGGCATACAAGCAAAAGGGTGATGAGGACAAAGCGTTGGAATACAGCCAGCAGTATATGGACAAAAACCCAGATGCAGCTCCTACAGACTTCATGAAGTTGGCTGAAATCTATGTCAACAAGGCTAAGAAGAATGCAGAAACTAAAGTTCAGAACATAGAAAAAGCCATTAGTGTTTACGACAAACTTGCTGAGAAATATCCTTCATTGAAGGCATTCGCCAAACTACAGGAAGGTAACACTGCATTCCAAAGCGAGTTGGACGATATGGCTATCCCAGCATATGAGGAAGTAATCAAGGAGCTTGAGGCAAAGCAGTGTGACGCTGACGAAGTCGGCTACTTGAAGCAGGCTTATCAGTACATGGGCTTCATCTACAACTACGACAAGCAGGACTTTGAAAAGGCAAAACCATACTGGGAGAAATTGCTCCAGTTGGATCCTGAAAACAAATATGCAAAGGATGCCATCGAAAAGGGCACAAAAGCTACAGCAGAATAATAAGAAACAAGAAATATTCAAGAGCGGAATTCCAAAAGGAGTTCCGCTTTTTTTATACTCGTTTGAGTTATAAGATTGAAGTGAAAAGGTATTATAATAAAATATACACCTACGAGTGAACCTTATAATAAAGGCAGGAATAAAAAATAGATTTCAAAACAAAAGAAACAAAAAAAGAGCGACTCAAAGAGCCGCTCAAGATGTTTTATGTAACTAAAGTATCTTTCCTTAATAATTAAGGAAGACTGATAGCCTCGTTAGGACAAACATCAGCGCAAGTGCCACACTCTGTGCAAGCATCTGGGTCGATAGAATACTTCTCGCCCTCAGAAATAGCACCTGATGGACACTCATCAATACATGTACCACAAGCGATACAATCGTCACCAATTACGTAAGCCATAATAATAAAGTTTAAATATTAATAATGTTTTGTTCAATCTGTTTTAATCTATACCTATTAAGTATGGTGCAAAGATAACAATATTTTTTCAAATACCTACATGTAGGTATCATTTTTTTTGTAATTTATACTCTTTCGAAATAAGTTGAGGGCAATAAGAATCCATGTATTCCGTTATAAGAATATGAAAAAGAAGATATTTATCATCATATCCCTTATCGGATTAGTACTCTTCCAGGCACAGGCTCAGGAACGTACCGTAGAGAATCGTCCTTATACCGACCTTCGTACTTTCCACTTTGGTGTATTGGTAGGCACACACCTGCAAGACTTAGAGTTGGTGAATACGGGTCATCAAACCTATATCAACGAGGAAGGTCAAGAAGTAGAATCATGCGTCACCGTCGATCAAGACAGATGGGATGCAGGATTCACCGTAGGCGTACTGGGTGAACTTCGTCTCAACACCAACTTCCAACTACGAGTAGCTCCTGCCATGTATTTCGGCACCCGTCATCTTACCTATCGCAACCTGCTGGAGAAAGATGCCAACGACCGGCCTACCGAGAAGATGCAAGAGATGAAAACAGCCTATCTCTCTACAGCAGTAGACCTCATCTTTGCAGCTCCTCGCTTTAACAATCACCGACCATACATCATGGCGGGTATCAATCCGATGTTCAACCTGAACAACAGCAATGACGATTATATCAAACTAAAGAAAACAGACCTGTTCTTAGAAATCGGAGTAGGATGTGACTTATATCTTCCGTTCTTCAAATTAAGACCGGAACTGAAATTCATGTATGGAATTAGCAACACAGTTGACAAAGGGCACATTAATAATATAAAGGATAAAAATATGCTACCATATGCTATGGCTTCCCAGAAAGCACACAGCAAAATGATAGCATTAACTTTTTATTTCGAGTAATCCAAGACTATCTTGCCCACCCAAATGGCATTCTTGCCATTTTGGTCGACAGGAACAAGCTTTCCGTCCAAATCCTTCACATATCTCAATTCCTTGAAATAAGTATGTGAATGACCTCCCAATACCAAATCGAGATAGCGAGTGCCGGGTATTGTCTGGACATCATCTGTATTCTCCACATTCCATCCCAAGTGAGAAATACAAATAATGATGTCGCATTTCTTCTTTTTCTTTAAGAAGGTAGCCGTTTCCAAAGCTGTTTTTATAGGGTCAAGATACTTGATCGGCCCATAATTGGCAGCAGTGACAAGTCCTTCCAACTGAGGTCCCAAACCAAAGACTCCGATTTTCACTCCCCCGCGTTTCAATACAACCCAAGGCTTAACAATGTCCTTCAAAGGCGTACCAGTGAAATCATAGTTGGAACAAACTATAGGGAACTTAGCCTTCTTGAAAAGCCGAACCATGTTATCAATACCAAAATCAAACTCATGATTACCTATCGTGGCAGCATCATATCCCATCTCATTCATCAGTCCCACCTCTACATCACCTTTAAAGAGTGTGTAATAAGGTGAACCTTGTGAGAAATCACCACTATCGAAGAGCAGAAGGTCTGGATTCTTCTGTCTTTCCTGCTTCACCATGTTCACCCTACGAAGGAAACCACCTCTGTCTGCAATAGCCGTATCAGCCAAATTTGGATTCAGAGGCATCACACAACTATGTGTATCATTCGTATGCAGCACCACCAACTGTTTCTGTGCCCAAGAACTGAAAGTAATGCAACACATTACCACAGCAAAAAAATATTTCTTCATCATAGATATTATTTGATAACTATCCGACCTTCCACTTTAGATTCCACACACATTCCTTGTGCAGCCTGTTCACGAAAATAATTCATGATAATGAAGCGCACATTATTCTCTCTCTGTTTGGGCGCAAAGACATCCGTTCCTTTCTTAAAGGCAGTCAACTGGTCGTTGCCTTCAGCCAGATAATCAAGCGTTGCCACCCGGTAAGAAGCCTTCTCGTCTATAGGTTGTCCGTTGAGTGTAGCATCCAAAAGCTTCCCATCTTTCGAGATATCCATTTTTACAGCATGACTTACGCCCTCACCACCACGCATGGCAATCTGAGAAAAAAGTTCAAGCACATCCTTACCCGTCAAAGTAAGGAAACATATCTTATTCTCGAAAGGAGCCATATCATTGACATCACCAACCGTTTGTTTTCCCTTAGCCAAGGCTGCACGAATACCACCCATATTATAAACGGAGAACACAGGCTTCTCTTCGAAATCCTTACCAGCCCATACCAAAATATCACAAAGCAGGTTGCTCAATTCACTCTCTGGACGACCAGTAGCCATATAGTGAGCAGTCTCACCCACAACAGGACTCATAATACTGTCCACCTTATGCTTATAAGGTGCTATAAAGACAGCTGCCTGAGCATCAGGATTCTGATCAAATCTCTTATCCACCAAAATACGGGAACGCTGCACCTTTGTAACCTTGTACTTCTGAGCCACGCAAGGAGTAGATATACCCCAAGTAGCCAAAAGAAATGCAGTAATAACTAAACATTTATTTCTCATGATTCAACTTGTTTTATTTATTATTGCAAAGATACACTAAAAAAACAAGAAGAACAAAAAAAATATCATATAAAAATAAAGAAAGTAATTGAAAATTTGGAAGATATAAGAAAAAGTTGTAACTTTGCACCCGCTTTTCGGCGTAACCGCTGGCATGGGCTGACGAGTGGCTCGTCTATGTTGCGTTGGAACGACAAACAATATTTAATTATAAAACAAAATGGATTTAATTAAAGTTGCTGAAGAAGCATTTGCAACCGGCAAGAAGTTCCCTGAGTTCAAGGCAGGTGATACTATCACAGTCGCTTACAAAATCGTCGAGGGTTCTAAGGAGCGTATCCAGCTCTACCGTGGTGTAGTTATCAAGATTTCCGGCCATGGCGACAAGAAGCGTTTCACCGTTCGTAAGATGTCAGGTACAGTAGGTGTTGAGCGTATCTTCCCTATCGAGTCACCTGCTATCGATTCTATCGAGGTGAACAAGCATGGTAAAGTACGTCGTGCTAAGTTGTACTACCTCCGTGCCCTTACAGGTAAGAAGGCTCGTATCGCTGAGAAGAAGACTATTCAGAAGAACGCTGAATAATTTTACTCCGCTTACAATCCTAAGTAAAAAGATAAAGGAGACTCACAATACACATTGTCGAGTCTCCTTTTTCTATATCCATACCTGCAAAGGTTTTCCTTCGGTAACATTCTGACTTAAATATCATCATAGTTGGAGGGATCCGATTTCTTCTCCTCCTCCACTTCGTAATTGAGATTTCCGTCATCATCTCCATGCAGAGCCTCATGGAAATCATCCCAACTCTGATACCCCACAAAAAGCGCCAACTTGTTCAGTGTTTTCTTGGTTGGTTTTTCCTTTCCACTCACATAGTTCCACACCTTATGAAGCGCATCAGCATTCAGTTTGATGTGATGCTTGATAGCAAAGAAAGAGGCCAATTTCTCAAAATCAGCTCCAACCGGAATCTTCTTACCAACCTTCTTTTCGATTTCACTTGTGAGATGAGTCAAATCATTTTTCATAACCTAACGTGTTTGAAATTCTCTATTTTGGTTGCAAAAGTACAAAAAAGTTCTTATGAATGGTACAAAAAGAGAGATTTTTTGTAACTTTGCAGCAAATTCTTAACAAACAGAACTTTGCAATGAAAGAATTAGCATTAAAGTACGGTTGTAATCCAAACCAAAAGCCATCTCGAATCTACATGGAGGATGGCAGTGAACTTCCCCTCGAAGTTATTAATGGCCGCCCTGGCTACATCAATTTTCTCGATGCTCTCAATTCATGGCAGCTCGTCAAAGAGCTGAAGGCAGCTACAGGCATTCCAGCAGCAGCAAGTTTCAAACACGTTTCTCCTGCAGGAGCAGCCATTGGTCTTCCACTGAGCGACACACTGAAGAAAATCTATTTTGTCGATGACGTCAACATCGAACTGTCACCATTGGCTTGTGCCTATGCACGTGCACGCGGTGCCGACCGTATGTGTTCTTACGGCGACTTTGTTGCTTTGAGTGACACATGCGATGCAGCCACAGCCACCCTCATCAAACGAGAGGTTAGCGATGGCGTGATAGCTCCAGACTATACTCCTGAGGCAATAGAAATTCTGAAGGCAAAGCGCAAGGGCACGTACAATGTCATCAAGATAGACCCCGACTTTGTGCCAGCACCTATCGAGCACAAGCAGGTATTCGGCATTACCTTCGAGCAGGGCCGCAACGAGGTGAAACTCGACGATCCAGCCTTGTTTGAGGACATCCCTACCAAAAACAAGACATTCACAGCAGAGGCAAAGCGCGACCTCATCATCTCTCTCATCACATTGAAATACACACAGAGCAACTCTGTATGCTATGTGAAAGATGGTCAGGCCATCGGTATCGGTGCTGGTCAGCAGAGCCGCATCCACTGCACACGTCTGGCTGGTTCCAAGGCAGACGAATGGTGGTTGCGTCAATGTCCCAAGGTGATGAATCTTCCTTTCAAAGAGGGAATCCGCCGTGCCGACCGCGACAACACCATCAACGTATATATCAGCGATGAATGGGAAGACGTGCTGCAGGATGGTGTATGGCAGAACTTCTTCAGCGAGAAGCCAGAGCCATTGACCCGTGAGGAAAAGAAAGCATGGATTGCCCAGAACACAGGTGTATCTGTAGGCAGTGACGCCTTCTTCCCATTTGGTGACAACATCGAACGTGCCCACAAGAGTGGAGTAGAATATATTGCCCAGGCTGGTGGCAGTATCCGAGATGATAATGTTATCGAGACCTGCGACAAGTATGGCATAGCCATGGCATTCACCCACGTACGACTCTTCCACCACTAATCAGTGGTGGGAGTCTGTAACTACCGAGAGAAGAAAAGATTTTTTAAAAACAACATCAACACCATTTAAAGACAAAAGAATATGAATGATATTGATGATATTATCATGGGTGGCATGGTATTCAAAGCCGGAGGAGGCCCCAAGAAGGAGGACGACGGCAAGGTAAAGACCAAGGCCAAGAAAAAGAAATATATCACTGGCGCCCACGGCAGCGGATCTGCACGACAGAAAGCTAAGTATCGCCAGCAGCGGGCCAATCGCCACAAGTAGAATTTCTTCTTGAGACAAGACCACAAAAAAAGAGAGGGCTACCTTCCTCACGGAGGATAGCCCTCATATAGGTCATATCAACATAAAATTATAATTTATATAAGAGAGATTCGATTTGACACATCTTTACAACAAACCCTTGATTTCAGAAAGAGGTTTCTTTTCCATGTTACCGTTCTGGTAAGTTACTGTAAAGAAGTCATGTACTGACTTACCTCCCTTAAACTGTACCACGGCTACACCACCATCGCGAAGCTGCAATGTAAAGTAACCCTCACGTTTGCCATTGACATACTTTCCGTGCCACTTTTCCTTACCATTCTTGTAGTAAGAAGTAACTTCTCCGTTGAAAACGGTGTTACGGTCATCACCCAAGTCGATGAAGCTATATCCGCCCTCGGCTCTGAGGTTTCCATTCATATAAAAGTCCTGGAAGACATTTTTCTTGGTGATGCCACTTCCTGTTGTCATCAAAATACGATAATAAGCAGCCTGATCAGCATTTGCCACATTACTCATATTCTCAGCATAAAAAATGGTGTCAGCAACTACTGTTGCATTTTCCACGTGCTTACGACCAAAACTTGCGATGGTCACGAGCATCATAACTGACAAAAATATAATTCGTTTCATTGTTACTACGTTTTAAAGGTTTATATCTTTTTTCTGATGCAAAGATAGTAATAATTTGAGTAAGTTGTATTTTTCCTTAACGCAATTTTATCATATTTTTTGAGGCTATTTTATTTTGCAATTTGTAACGCACACAAAGTAAGAATTCAAAAGTTTTTCCACGTTTTACTTACACTTTGTCAATTACTACTCCACACATTCTTCTTTACACCCTCTATTTACTAACACTTTGTAAACATCAATTAATCCTCCAGCAAAAATCAAGCAGGAAGATTACAAGCGGCATAAACAAAACAGAAATGATAAGCGAGTAAGTCACCAGCCATATATTATACTGCAGAGCCTGCACTTCCCTGCATCAAGCAGGATACGCCCTTACTGTTTTTAGAAAAATATATCCTCTTTTTTGTATGAATCTACGATATTTTTTGTAATTTTGCAACATTATAATAAATAAGTACGCACGCATGAAACATTATATATATAGCATCCTGTTATGCATAATAGGCGCCACCCTCACTTGCTGTAACAGCAGCACAGAAGAATTCTATGCTGATATAGAGCAAGACCGCGACAACGATGAGATAACAAGCGACGACTATGAATACCAGATACCCGTGATATTCCACGTCCTCTATCAAGACAGTCAGGACAGGAAACAGTATGTAGACTATACTAGAATCAAAGAACTCGTTGCCCATGTCAACGAGCTCTATCAAGGCAACGTCTATACATATCAGGAATACGACAACAGCGAGAATATCCACGTCCGTTTTGTCCTTGCCGAGAAGAACGAGCAAAATCAAACCTTAGCACAACCAGGAGTTGAATATATCAAATGGACTGGCACCTACCCCATTGACTGCGAAAAGTTCATGGGCGACAACTCACGCCGATACACCAAATATGTATGGGACCCCAACGAATACATCAACGTGATGGTATACCCCTTCGAACAGACAAAAGACGAATCTTCTATCACTTTGGGCATCAGCGTGATGCCCTATCAGGGAGCAGGCTATCCCCAGATAGAAGGTCTCAATAACACCAAGCGCACCAAACTGTCCAAAAGCAATCTGAAATACGCTCACTGCCTCTGCATCAACAGTAAGTACATCTACTTTGAGAGCAACCGATACAAAGGCATAACTTCAGAATCCGAGAGCACCGAAAATCTCATCTACGATGCCAATGCCACACTTGCCCACGAGTTAGGACATTATCTTGGTCTGCATCATGTCTTTGCAGAAAAAGACAACAAACCCATCGAGTCGTATGCCGATACCGATTATTGCACCGACACAAAGAGTTATAACCGACCAGCCTACAACACGTGGCTTTCCCAATATATAGAAAACAAACGACAAGAAGCCGAATCGGCAGGTAAAGATGTCATCGTCCTCCTGTCTGATATGATTTCTCGTCAAAACGACACAGGCGATACTTGGAGTTCCATCAACCTGATGGACTATTCCATGAGCCTGAACTATCAGTTCACTGCCCAACAGCGTGAGCGCATACGCCAGGTACTCTACTACAGTCCCCTCATTCCTGGCCCCAAAAAAGAGCGTCCTAACACTCGCTCCACAGAGACAGCTACCGATGAGCCTCTCGACTTACCAGTAATCATCGTCAAATAACACAGAAAACAAAACATAACATGACATATATCATTCAAGCACCCCAACAGATCAACAGTACTATCCAGTTGCCAGCCTCCAAGAGTATCTGCAACCGCGCCCTTGTCATCCATGCTATGGCAGGCTGCACCTTTCCTCTTAGCCATCTGAGCGACTGCGATGATACAGAAGTAATAGTAGCCGCACTTCGTGACATGCCCGAGACCATCAACATCAAGGCAGCAGGCACCGCCATGCGTTTTATGACCGCCTATCTGGCAAGCACACCAGGCTCGCATACCATCACGGGAACCGAGCGCATGAAGAACCGTCCTATAGCCATTCTTGTAGATGCCCTCCGCCGTTTGGGAGCCGACATCGAGTATGTAGAGAAAGAAGGCTTTCCCCCACTCCGCATCGAAGGCAAACCTCTCGAGGGTGGCCAGATAGAGGTAGTAGGCAGTATCAGCTCGCAGTATATCTCTGCCCTGCTGATGATAGGTCCGGTGTTGCAGAAAGGTCTCGAACTGAAACTCACAGGCGAGATAGCCTCCCGTCCTTATATAGACCTCACCCTGTGGACCATGCGTCAGTTTGGTGCCGATGCCAAATGGACTGATATCGACACCATTACCATAGCACCCCGACCCTATGCCAAGATAGAAGACTACACTATAGAAAGCGACTGGAGTGCATCGTCATACTGGTACGAGATCATGGCCCTCAATGCCAATCGTGACTCGGAACTGCAGTTGGATGGTCTGTCAGACTGCACCAAGCAGGGCGACTCTGTGGTGAAATACATCTTCAGCCTGTTGGGAGTGAAGAGCGATTTTGAGTTACGCGACCGTATAGCCCCACTCAAGCTGAAGGCCCACCGCTGTACATTACCACGCCTTGACTACGATTTCACGGGTTCTCCAGACCTGGCACAAACCATCGTAGTAGCCTGTTGTGCGATGGGAGTACACTTCCGTTTCACCGGTCTTGCCACATTGAAGATCAAGGAGACCGACCGTATAGAGGCATTGAAGCGAGAGCTCAGAAAAGTGGGTTATGTCATTCGCGACGAGAATGACAACACCCTCATCTGGGAAGGCGAGACCTGCGAGCCTACCCTTGAGCCTATCGACACCTATGAAGACCATCGCATGGCAATGGCCTTCGCACCTCTGGCATTCAAGTTTCCACAGTTGCAGATCAATCATCCCGAGGTCGTCACCAAGTCATATCCCCACTTCTGGGAAGATCTCCGCTCTGTAGGTTTCATTATCACCGAGAAGGCATAATTCCCTTGTCTTCTCACAAACAGTAAGAATCTATCCGTACATCCCATGCTATATCTCATCATATCCCTCGTGGCCTTGGGCATCATCTCTGCTCTATTAGGCATCTTGAGCCATCGCAATGGTCCCGAATCACCTATTCAGGAAGGAGTTTCCTGCAACACCTGCAATGGCGATAATGCCAAATGCGAGCAAGAATGCCTGATGGAAGCATCGGTCAAAGAAATCGAATATTTCGACGATGAGGAGTTGGACCGTTTTCGAGGTCGCGAGTCCCATGACTATACACCCCAGGAAGTAGAAGAATTCTCCGAAGTCCTCTATACCATGCATCCCGAGGAAGTGGCAGCCTGGAACAGAAGCCTCATTCTCCGGGGCATCAACCTTCCCGACACGCTGAAGGACGAAGTCATAGCATTTATACAGGAAAGCCACGTAGCCTCATGAACATACTCGAATATACATTTTTCCAAAACGCCCTTGCAGGAGCTTTCCTGGCAAGCATCCTTTGCGGTTTCATAGGAACCTACATCGTAACCCGCCGCCTTGTCTTTATCAGTGGCGGTATCACCCATGCTTCGTTTGGAGGCATAGGCATAGGAGTGTTTGCCGGCATCAACCCCATCCTGTCTGCAATGATATTTGCCATACTCAGCGCTTTCGGCGTACAATGGACTTCCTCACGCAAGGACATACGTCAGGACTCCGCTATTGCCATGTTCTGGACTCTGGGCATGAGTGTGGGCATCATCTGCTGTTTCCTTACTCCAGGTTTCATGCCCGACCTGCCATCTTTTCTCTTCGGCAGCATTCTCACCATCGGCACAGGCGATCTCTGGCTGTTGGGCATTCTCACGGCATTTGTCTGCATACTCTTTACTCTTTTTCTACGACCCATCCAAAGTGTGGCATTCGACCGCACCTTTTCTCTTTCGCAGCATCTTCCCGTCGCCCTGATAGAATATATGATGATGGCACTCATCGCCATGACCATCGTCGCCACCCTCAAGATGGTGGGTATAGTCCTTGCCATCAGTCTGCTTACCATTCCACAGATGACGGCCAGTATCTTCACCTACAGTTACAGGCGGCTTATCCTCTACAGCATCATCGTGGGCTGGTTCGACTGCCTCATCGGGCTCCTCGTCAGCTATCAGTTCAATGTTCCCTCAGGAGCCACCATCATCTTTGTAAGTATCCTCACTTTTGCCCTCTGCAAGACAATAAAAGCAGGCATATCTCAGTTTTATAAGAAATAAAAAACATTTATAAGAAACAAAAGCCATCAACGTGAAACAGCATTCTGCCCTTCATATTATCCTCATCCTCGTCATAGCCCTCATCGCCGTGACAGGTTGTTCTACGCAGAAAAATACTGCGCGCAACAGATGGCTGCATGCCTTCCACTCCAAGTACAATATATACTATAATGGCACCTTGGCTTATATCGATGCCTCGCTCGAGAAAGAGCAGGGCAACAAGGACAACTATACCGAAATCATCCCCCTTTATACCGTAGGCAACAAGAACAGCCGCGAATTGGGCAAGGGCAACTACGACCGTGCCATCGAGAAATGTCAGAAAGCCATCCAGCGCCACAGCATCAAGCAGCGCCCCGAATGGAACAAGAGTCGCCGAAAGACAGCCAAGGACATCGAGTGGCTCAACCGCAGAGAGTACAATCCCTTCATCTGGAAGGCTTGGATGCTGATGGGCCGTTCGCAGTTCTATCAAGGCGACTTCGAGAATGCCGCTTCCACCTTTGCCTATATGAGCCGGCTCTTCGAGACCCAGCCTGCCATCTACGGCCGTGCAAAGGCATGGTTGGCTAAATGCTATATCGAACAGAACTGGATGTACGATGCCGAAGACATCATCCGCAATATGCAGCGCGACTCCATCCACTGGCGTGCCCAAAAAGAATGGGACTACACCTATACGGATTATTACATCCACACCCAGCAGTTCGACAAGGCCATCCCCTACCTGCGCAAAGTCATCAAGCATGAGATGCGCCGCAAACAGAAAGCCCGCGAGTGGTATCTCATGGGCCAGCTGCAGGCTGCATTGGGTCATAAGACCGAGGCCTACAAGGCCTTCAAGCACGTGATACGCCTCAACCCACCCTACGAGTTAGAGTTCAATGCCCGCATCTCTATGAGCGAGGTGATGGCATCCACCAATACCAAGCAGGTTCTTTCCCGTCTGCACCGAATGGCTGCCTCCGATAAGAATAAGGAGTATCTCGACCAACTCTATTATGCCATGGGTAATATCTACCTGCTGAAACGTGACACCCTCAATGCTATCTCCTCTTACGAGAAAGGCAACACAAAGTCAACACGCAACGGTATAGAGAAAGGTGTACTGCTCCTCCACTTGGGCGACCTATATTGGGTCAAGGAGCTCTATTCAGATGCACGCCGCTGTTATGGTGAGGCCATCGGCCTGTTGGACAAAGACCGCAAGGACTACAAACAACTGTCCGAGCGTTCCAAAGTACTCGACGAACTCGTACCCTATACCGAGGCTGTCCACTTGCAGGATTCTCTCCAGCAACTTGCCACCATGAGTGAGTCCGACCGCAATGCCGCCATCGACCGAGTGATAACCCTTCTGAAGAAGAAGGAAAAAGAAGAACGCAACCAGCAGGCCGAAGAGAATGCCCAGCGCCATTTGGCTCAGAATGGAGGAATGGGCAATACCTCTGCCAACAACCGTCCGTCACAAACATCATCGCCTGCAGCATCGCAGGTCAACAGTGCCTGGTATTTCTACAACCCCATAGCTGTAAGTCAGGGTAAGACATCCTTCCAGCGTCAGTGGGGCAAGCGCGAGAACGTAGACAACTGGCAGCGTATCAACAAGACCGTTGTAGCCTCAGCTCAGGGAGCAGAGGAGATGACCGACGAGATGCGCGACTCCTTGGCACAGGCATCCATACAGGAAGACTCCATCAAGCAGATAGCCGACAGTGCCCAGAACGATCCTCACAAACGCGAATACTATCTGGCACAAATCCCCTTCACTGCAGAACAGTTGCAGGCAAGCAACGCCTTGCTCACCGATGGTCTGTATCACTCTGGAGTCATCTTCAAGGACAAACTCGACAACCTGCCACTGAGCGAGAAAGCTCTGCGACGCATTGAGGAACATTTCAAGGATTATGAACACATGGACGATGTGCTCTATCATCTCTATCTGCTCTACTCACGCAAGCACATGCCTTCTACAGCCAACACCTATGTAGAGCGACTCAAGCAGGAATACCCAGAGAGTAAGTGGACCACACTTCTTACCGACCCCTACTATGCCGACAATGCCAAGTTTGGTGTCCACATAGAAGACTCGCTCTATGCTGCGTCCTACGAGGCTTTCAAACTGGGGAAATACCAGACGGTACTGTCCAACTCTGATATATCATCCACCCGTTTCCCCATGGGCGCCAACCGTGACAAGTTTATCTTTATCAGCGCTCTGAGCAAGTTGAACCAGGGCGATGCGCAAGGATGCGTGGCTGATATGAAGACCCTGGTCGAGAAATATCCTGAGGGCAGACTCAGCGAGATGGCTGGTATGATAGTCAATGGAGTCAATGCCGGAAAACGTCTCCATGGCGGCAAGTTCGACCTGGAGAACGTATGGGAGCGACGCAGCACTGTACTCAATGAGAACGAGCAGACTGCACAGAAGGCCTTCAGCCCAGAGCGACAGACCGACTTCGTGTTCCTCTTTGCCTATCAACCCGACTCTGTCAACGAGAACCAACTGCTCTTCGAGATGGCGAAGTTCAACTTCACAACCTATCTTGTCCGCAACTTTGATATCAACATCGAAGAACGCGACGGCATCCATCTCATGCAGATCACAGGTTTCCGTAATTACGACGAGGCACGCCTCTATGCCCACGACGTACTGCATCAGACACAAATTGTGCGCCTTCTGAGTAAGTCGCGCACCTATCTCATCAGCCAAGAGAACCTCTCGCTGTTGGGCACCCAGTATGCCTATAGCGACTACGACAAGTTCTATCTGAAGCACTTCGCCCCAGTGAAGCCTATCCAGACAGACTTGCTTGACGAGCCGGCAGAGATCATCACCGAAAAGGAAGAGTCCTCTGTATCCTCTGACGAAAAGGAAACCGATGAGAACCCAGAACTGGAAGAGCAGAACACCTCGACAACCATCGTCGTAACAGAGGAGAAGACTGACAACCAGGCACCTTCCGATAATACGATGACTATACCCGAAGAGCCTCAGCAACAACAGAATGCTCAGGGCACAACCATCATCAAGGAGGAAACGCAGCCTGCCCAAAACAGCAATATCATCAAGGAGGAATCGCAGCCTGCCCAGCCTGCTTCAGGCACTACTGTCATCAAGGAGGAACCCCAACCTGTCAATACAGCAAAGACGAATCAGCCTGCAAAGACGAGCCAACCTGCAAAGACTGACAAGACTGCCCCGTCAAAGACAGACAATAAGAACACAGCAGCCCCCAAGGCTAAAGACAACAAGACAGAAGAAAAGAAAAATCAGAAAGACAACAAGGAGAAAAAAGAAGACTCCTATGATCTGGAAGACGAATATTTTGAATTAGAAGGATTTTAGAAATATGAACAACGGACTATTATTATGGGTAGATGATGAGGTGGAACTTCTCAAGGCCCACATCATCTTCCTCGAGAAAAAAGGTTACCAAGTTGTCACAGTAAGCAACGGAGCCGACGCCATCGAGCAGTGCCGCCAGCAGACCTTCGACCTCATCTTGCTCGACGAGATGATGCCAGGACTCAGCGGTCTAGAGACACTGCAGCAAATCAAGGACATACAACCTGCCACACCTGTGGTAATGTGTACCAAGAGCGAGGAAGAAGACATCATGAACCAGGCCATCGGCTCCAAGATAGCCGACTATCTCATCAAGCCCGTCAACCCCAACCAGATTCTCCTGTCGCTCAAGAAGAACATCCATCAGCGCGAGATTGTCAGCGAGGTAACCCAAAGCAGCTACCAGCAAGAGTACCAGCAGTTGGCAATGCAGATCATGGACAGCCGCA
The DNA here is from genome assembly GCF_029348455.1 of Segatella intestinalis. NCBI lineage: Bacteria > Pseudomonadati > Bacteroidota > Bacteroidia > Bacteroidales > Prevotellaceae > Segatella > Segatella intestinalis. Next base: position 30,955 of record NZ_JARJVV010000020.1, on the reverse strand, counting down.
CCTGGAAAGACTGGATGGATATCTACCGTCGACTCGTGAAGTGGGAACTGGAGCTCAGCAGCACGAACAGCCCGATGACCGAGATGCTGCAGATGCAGAAGGAAGAGGCCAACTTAGGCTTTGCCAAGTATGTTTCCAAGAACTATCTCGACTGGATGCAGCAGCTCGCATCCCTCAGCCAGAACGAGGAACGCCCCTGCATGAGTCCCGATGTCTTCAAGACCAAGATATTCCCTCACCTCAACCAGGGCGAGAAAGTTTTCCTCATCGTTATCGACAATTTCCGCTACGACCAGTGGAAAGTGTTGGCACATGACATCGGTGACCTCTTCGACATCGAGGAAGATATGTATATGAGCATTCTCCCCACTGCCACCCAGTATGCACGCAATGCAATCTTCAGTGGACTGATGCCAGACAAGATAGCCCAGATGTTTCCAGACCTGTGGGTAGACGAGGAAGAGGAAGAAGGCAAGAACCTCAACGAGGCGCCCCTCATACAGACTCAGTTCGACCGATATCGTCGTCACAACACCTTCAGCTATCATAAGATCAACGACTCCATGGGAGCCGACAAATTTCTTGACAAGTATAATGAGCTGAAAAACTACGACCTGAATGTGGTAGTCATCAACTTCATAGACATGCTCTCCCATGCCCGCACCGAGTCGAAGATGGTCCGCGAGTTAGCCAACAACGAGTCTGCCTATCGCAGCATTACTCAGAGCTGGCTTCACCACTCTGTGCTGTCCGAACTCTTCAAGCTCCTGTCGCAAAGCAATTATAAAGTCATTATCACCACCGACCATGGCAGCATAAGAGCCACCAAGCCTCTGAAGATAGTAGGCGACCGCAACACCAACACAAACCTGCGCTACAAGTTAGGCAAGAACCTTGCCTATAGTGCCAAGGACGTATTTGTCATCAAAGACCCACACAAGGCACTGCTTCCTGCGCCCAACATCAGCACCTCGTATGTGTTTGCCTATGGCGATTCCTTCTTCGCCTATCCGAACAATTACAACTATTACGTTTCCTACTATAAGGACACCTTCCAGCATGGAGGCATCTCCATGGAAGAGATGCTCATCCCTATGATCACCCTCTCACCCCGAAAGCGATAGATGACAGAAGGTTTCATGATCATCGGTCAAGGAGAAAACTCAAGAACAGAACAAATAACACAAAGCCCAACAAGACATAGTCCAAAGGGCACAACTTAATAAAAAATATAGCAATATGGAAATTAAAATCAACTCATTAGAGGACATACACAACGCAGCAAAGGCGTTCATCTCGAACATGGGTGACAGCAAAGTCTTCGCCTTTTACGGCAAAATGGGAGCTGGCAAAACTACCTTCATCAAGGCATTGTGTGAAGAATTAGGAGTAGAAGACGTCATCACCTCCCCCACCTTTGCACTCGTCAACGAATACACCTCAGGCAATGGCGACCCCATATACCACTTCGACTTCTACCGCATCAAGAAGATAGACGAAGTGTACGACATGGGCTACGAAGACTACTTCTATGGTGGCAACCTCTGCTTTTTAGAGTGGCCAGAACTCATAGAGTCCCTTCTACCAGAAGATGTCACCAAAGTTCACATCACCACAGAAGCAGACGGCTCCCGCACCATCTCCCTCTAACCCTGCAGAAAAGCAGGAAAACCAATCGCATATATAATATTTATGCTCACGTTCGCACGCGTACATTATATTATATATGCGTTTTTTCATTTTGCAACATCTCAAGGATGATGTATTCCTCACATTCTGTTCTTCTGACTTTCTCCAGCACCCATAGCCTTATACTTGCTACGAGTGACATAAGTAATTAACTATAAGGATAACTAAAATATAAGTAAGTCAACGTGAATTATAAATAAGCAATAACTGAGTCAACTCATATTATCAATAACACTTAGAGTGGTCAACTAAAATCGTTAAACCACAGCGAAAATTTCGTTGAACCACAGTATATTCTCCGTTCAAAGGCTTTGAACGGACATTCAAAGGCTCTGAACGGACATTCAAAGGCTCTGAACGGAACTTTCATAGGCTAAAAAAAAGAGTTTTATAGTATAAGAGCAAGATTTCTCTCAGTATGAAGTGAAAGTTTTATTGGAGTTCAAGGGTGATAACTCAAGTATCGCATTCGTTATTCATTTATCGTTAATGGGAATGTGAGAGGAGATTTTAGCACTATTTCTATCATAGTCAAAAAAAAAGCATGGCGGAAAGCCATGCTTTTGTATGAAGCGATTGGGGATTAGAGGAGTGCCTGGAACTTCTCGACGAGGGCTGGCTTTTTAGCAGAACCAACAAACTTGTCAACGAGCTTACCATCCTTGAAGAAGAGAAGGGTAGGGATATTACGAACACCAAACTCCATGGCGATATCCTCGTTTTCTTCCACATCACATTTACCTACTACTATCTTGCCATCATACTCTGAAGCAAGCTCAGACACGATGGGTGCCAACATACGGCAAGGACCGCACCATGTTGCCCAAAGGTCAACTACCAAAGGCAGCGAACCATTCTTATAACTCTCGAAATTCTCGGTTGTAATTGTAACTTCCATTTTTTCTTAATTTTAATTGTTTGTATTGTTCACTCAACTTTCGCAAGTTCAGAAGTCATATAGAAGTTAAAGAAGTTATCACTTCCTTCGTTCATTAGAAGTTATAGCCAACAGCCTTTTGGGTTAATACTTAACCATACAGCATATGGCTTTAACTTCTCCAACTACTATAACTTCCCCATCTGCGAAACATCAGTTGTTCATATAAATACTGCAAATAATATGCCAAAGTTCATAACCCGTACAGCAGTTGAGACAACACCCAAAAGGCTATGACTTTTCGAAACATCAGTTAATGCTATACGACATTTTGGGATTGTCCTCGATGAACTGGATGAGGTTCTTGTCTACATTCACCGTCTTGTCTTGGGCCCTCATAAGGATATAGTCGTTGCTCTCCACTTCGTGTATGCGGAGGAAGAGCTGGGTACGACTTTCCTCATTGTCGCGGGCAAGGAGTGTGCTCAAGTCGCTCACCAACGTATCGTTGATGATATCACTATCTATCGTGATGGTGAGTTTGTCCAACTTTTTCTCCTTTACCGTCTGGAGATACTCCACACTCGAAACCTTGAAGTCGAGATACTGGTCGTTGCCATAACGTGACTGACACTTCGCAGTAACAAAGACGGTACAGCCCTCGGTGAACATACCCTTCCACTGTCCCCAGTCCTCACCAAAGAGAGCCAACTCGCCGGAGCCTTCGAAATCTTCTATCGTGACGAAGCCGCAGGGATTTCCCTTCTTGGTGAACTTCGACTTCACTCCGGTGATGATGCCGCCAAAGACTATATTCTCTTTCTTGGCAAGCGAGGGCTTGTCGCCTAACTCAGCGCAATGGGTGTTGCACATAGAGTTCAGCACCACACTATAGTCGTCCAAAGGATGAGCCGAGAGATAAATACCCACCAAGTCGCGCTCCTTGTTCAGTCGTTCGATGGTGCTCCATCCTTCGGCATGAGGAATGGGAGGTGTGGCTATCTCTATGGCGTCGAGTCCTCCAAAGAGAGAGGTGACAGCCTCGTGCTGCTCGCGCTGATAAAGCTGACCATATCTTACCAAGGTGTCGAGGAACATCTCGTTCTTGTTATTGACACCAAAGAAGTTCTCGCGGGGTATTCCGAAACTGTCGAAGCCACCACTCAGCGCCAGGCTTTCGAATGCCTTTCGGTTGACATTGCTGAAGTCAACACGCTGGGCAAAATCAAAGATATCTTTGTAAGGTCCGTTCTTCTCGCGTTCTGCCACAATGGCATCGGCTGCAGGAGTTCCCATACCCTTGATGGCAGAAAGGCCAAAACGTATCTCGCCATGCTCGTTCACACCGAATGCACGATAACTCTCATTGACATCAGGCCCCAGGGTCTTGATATTCATCGACTGGCACTCCTCCATGAGTTTGGTAATCTCGGTAATCTGAGAGAAGCGGCGGGTCATCAGCGCAGCCATGTATTCGGCAGGATAATGTGCCTTGAGATAGGCTGTCTGATAAGCTACCCATGAATAGCAGGTGGCATGCGACTTGTTGAAGGCATAGGAGGCGAACTTTTCCCAATCGCCCCATATCTTCTCGAGCACCTTAGGGTCGTGACCGTTCTCTTGTCCCTGCTTGATGAACTTAGGTTTCATCGCGTCTACAATGTCCTTCTTCTTCTTACCCATCGCCTTACGAAGGGCATCACTCTCACCTCGGGTGAAGTTTGCCAACTGGCGTGAGAGAAGCATCACCTGCTCCTGATATACAGTAATGCCATACGTGTCCTTGAGGTATTTCTCCATGCAGGGGATATCGTACTCGATAGGTTCCTTTCCGTTCTTACGGGCAATGAACGAGGGGATATAGTCCATAGGACCCGGACGGTAGAGAGCATTCATGGCGATGAGGTCCTCGAAGACGGTAGGCTTCAGCTCACGGAGATACTTCTGCATACCGGGCGACTCAAACTGGAAGGTTCCGATGGTCTGTCCACGCTGATAAAGCTGATAGGTCAGTTCATCATCGATGGGCAACGTATCAAGATCGATGACATCACCAGTGGTCTGCTTGATAACCTTGCAAGCCTCCTTCATCTCTGACAGGGTCTTAAGACCCAGGAAGTCCATCTTGATAAGTCCCGTGGTCTCGATGACATGGCCATCATACTGGGTCACGGCTGTCTTCAGACCAGGGAAGTCTGGGTCGTCGGCAGTAGATACCGGTACCCAGTTGCTGATAGGGTCACGACAAATAATGAAGCCACAGGCATGAATACCTGTTCCTCGCACGGTGCCCTCGAGCATCTTGGCATATTTGATGGTGTTGCTCTCGCGTATATCAGAAGAGAATTCTGCCTGCTGCAGTTCGGGGGTGTACTTGATGGCATTGGTCAGATTCATCTTCGCTCCATCAGGCAGTCGGTCAGGAATCGCCTTACAAAGGGCATTCGCCCTGTCGAGTGGCAGCTTCTCCACACGCGCCACATCCTTGATGGAGTTCTTGGTGGCCATACTGCCATAGGTAATGATATGGGCACAATTCTCGTGTCCATACTTATCCATCACCCATCGCAGCACCTTGCCTCGACCATCGTCATCGAAGTCGGTATCAATATCAGGCAGGTTGACACGGTCAGGATTCAAGAAACGCTCAAACAGCAAGTCATATTTCAAAGGGTCAATCTTGGTAATGCCCAAGCAATAAGCCACGACAGATCCTGCCGCCGAACCACGGCCAGGACCTACCATGACACCCAACTCCTCGCGGGCAGCCCTGATAAAGTCGGACACGATGAGGAAGTAACCAGGGAAACCCATGGTCTTCATCACATGAAGCTCGAAGTTGACATGCTCGTCGACATTGGCAGGAAGCGGGTCGCCATAGAGTTTCTTGGCTCCCTCGTAAGCAAGGTAGCGCAGGTACTCTGCCTCAAACTTGATGCGGTATATTTTGTCGTAGCCTCCCAGACGGTCGATTACTTTCTGCCCTTCCTCGGGCGAGAGTGGATTCTGCCCATTCTCATCGGTGGTGAACTCATGATAGAGTTCCTCCTCGGAAACTCGCTCACGCAACTGCTCCTCGGTACCGAAGCTCTCCGGAATGGGGAAGAAAGGCATAATGGGGCCATGGTCGATGCTATAGACCTCCACCTTGTCGAGCACCTCCAAGGTATTGGAAAGTGCCTCGGGAACATCAGAGAAGATGGCGTTCATCTCCTCACGGGTCTTGAACCACTCCTGCTTGGAGTAGCGCATACGGTTAGGATCATCAAGGTCCTTGCCCGTTGCCAGACAGAGCAGATGGTCGTGAGCCTCTGCTGTCTCCTTGTCCTCGAAGTGGCAGTCGTTGGTACAAACCAACTTGATGCCATACTCCTTTGACATCTCTATAAGTACCTTGTTGGCCCGTTGCTGCATGGGGAAGGCCTCGCGGTTGGCAAGGACAGAAGGGTCGGTCACCTCGTGGCGCTGCAACTCCAGATAATAATCATCGCCAAAGACACGATGATACCACTCGCATGCCTCACGGGCTCCTTCGATATCGCCGTTCAGTATCTTGCGTGGCACTTCTCCTGCGATACAGGCCGAACAGACAATGAGGTCTTCATGATACTTTTCCAAATCAGCACGGTCGGTACGTGGACGCATATAATATCCGTCCACCCACGAGTTACTCACCAGCTTGATGAGGTTCTTATATCCATTATAATTCTTTGCCAGCACGATGAGGTGATAACCACTCATATCGCCTTTATCCTTCTCACGGTCTTCCTTGCGGCGATGGGCTACATACATCTCACAGCCTATGATGGGCTTGAAAGGTTCCAATCCCTCTTTCTTTCTGCCTTTGTTCACCTTGGCGCAATAGTCGCAAAGCTCCTTGATGCCGAACATCACACCATGGTCGGTAATGGCCATACCCTTCATGCCATCAGCAATAGCCTTGTCCACAAGACGGGGAATCCTGGACTGACCATCGAGAATGGAATACTGGGTATGAACATGTAAATGAATGAAATCTTCCATTTTTATGCGTAAAACTCAAAATTTGAGTTCAAAGTTACGGGTAAAAGTTGACATAACCAAAAGAAAAAGGAGAAAAATTTGCAAAAACGACAAAAATGGTGTACCTTTGCAGCATAAAAAACTCAATCCTACCTTATGGGACAAAGAATAAAGAAACTAAAGAAAATTAGATTACACCGTGAAGGTACAGACCAACTCGTGTATGGGATGATAGCAATAGTAGCAATCGCCGCAATCTTATGGAGCACCATTGACAACAAGATTCCTTTCTGGATTTTCGTAGTAGTCTTTGGTACGGTATATGGTATCGTACTCAACTTTTACAGATGTCCAATAAGATACTTGAATATCGAAGACACCGACAACTTGGTGGTGGCACCGGCAGATGGCAAGATTGTGGTTATTGAAGAGGTGGACAATGCGCCCTACTTCAACGACCGCCGACTGATGATTTCCATCTTCATGAGTCTTTGGAACGTACACGCCAACTGGTTCCCCGTTGACGGAAAGGTGAAATTCGTGAAGCACGTAGACGGCAACTACCACAAAGCCTGGTTGCCAAAGGCAAGCGAGGAGAACGAGCATGCCGACACAATGATTACCACGCCCAAGGGGGTGGATGTGTTGTGCCGACAGATTGCTGGTGCCGTAGCACGCCGTATCGTAACCTATGCCAAGGAGGGCGAGGAGTGCTATATTGATGAGCACCTGGGATTCATCAAGTTGGGCTCACGTGTGGATGTTTACTTGCCTTTGGGCTCTGAGGTATGCGTAAAGATGGGACAATCAACTACTGGTGATCAGACAATCATCGCAAAACTGAAATAAATGAGTATTAAGAAACATATTCCAAACACGATAACTTGCTGCAACCTGATTTCGGGCTGCATCGCGACATCGTTTGCCTTTGGCGGTTCACCAAAGCTGGCTTTATTGTGGATTATCATTGGTGCCATGTTCGATTTCTTCGACGGCATGAGCGCCCGATTGCTGCATGTATCATCGCCTATCGGCAAGGAGCTCGACTCTTTGGCTGACGACGTGACATTCGGTGTGGCTCCTGCCACTATCGTATTTTCGCAACTGTATGTGATGGAATACCCATCCTTCTTAGAGAGTTTGCGACCTGTGTTGCCTTATGCAGCATTTATCATCGCGGCATTCTCGGCACTGAGACTGGCGAAATTCAATCTCGACGAGAGACAGTCTACCTCTTTTATTGGTGTGCCTACTCCTGCCAACGCTCTCTTCTGGGGCTCGCTGATTGTCTTCAATCCAGAATGGCTCACCGTCCACAGTTGGTCGGTATTCATCATCTTGGCACTCATCCTTATCACCAGCTACCTGTTGGTATGTGAGTTGCCATTGTTTGCCCTTAAGTTCAAACAATGGTCATTCAAGGGCAATGAGGTGAAATATGTTTTCATTGCCTTCACCGTTATCGTATTGGCATTAGCCATTGTCAGCGAAGGGGCTATTGGATTCCTGCAGGCATGGTGGCTTATCATCTTGGTGTATGTCCTGACATCACTCTTCCTGTTCTTAAAGAAGAAAAAATAAAAACATATCATCATAACAAAGGGCTTGTTTCATTACGAAACAAGCCCTTTTTATATTTAATGCTCTCAAATCGGCAAGAAAGAAGCCAATTCCCAACTCCTATTCTCTCATCCTAAGAGAGCAAGTATGCTTTACGAGCAGGACTAATTGTGAACGAGAGTACCAATCTCCTCGCCTTCCATGACCTTCTTAAGGTTGCCTACGACATCCATATTGAAGACATAAATAGGAAGGTTGTTCTCCTTGCACATAGTGGTGGCGGTGAGATCCATCACCTTCAAGCCCTTTGTGTAGATTTCGTCGTAGGTAATCTCACTAAACTTCGTGGCAGTTGGGTCTTTCTCCGGATCAGCGGTATAGATGCCGTCTACTCGGGTTCCCTTGAGCATCACGTCGGCCTCGATCTCGATGCCACGCAATGAAGAACCAGTATCTGTGGTGAAATATGGACTGCCGGTACCTGCAGAGAAGATACAGATATAGCCAGCCTCCATTGCCTCGATGGCTTTCCACTTGCTATAGAACTCGCCAATGGGCTCCATACGAATGGCTGTAAGCACTTTGTTCTTTACGCCAATAGCGCCTAAGGCACTACTCAGAGCCAAGGAATTGATGACGGTAGCACACATTCCCATCTGGTCGCCCTTTACACGGTCGAAACCCTTCTGACTTCCGCTGAGTCCTCTGAATATGTTGCCTCCGCCTATCACGATACCAATCTGCACACCCATCTCGTGTACTTCCTTGATTTGGCGTGCATAGTCGCTCAATCGTTCTGGGTCGATGCCATAGCTCTGGCTTCCCATCAAACTTTCTCCACTCAACTTCAGGAGAATTCTCTTAAATTTTGCCATATTCGTTGAATATTTTAATTAATAATGTTTTCTCTTTTTGTGTAGACAGAAATAATCTCTTGCCCTGCTTACAACTTGATCTTGATTTCGCCAAAAGAATAGGAGCGGATGTGGCCTTGCTTATCGTGCAGAATGAGATGTCCATCATCCTCTACCTCTACGATGGCACCCTCGAACTCACCATCCTTGTCCTCATACCAATGATAACCCTTACGGCGATAAAGCGACTGATGGTAAATACCGGAAACATCCATATAGTCAGCACGACGCAGAAGTTCGTAATAACCGGCAAAGGCATCCAAGATCTTCTGCAACAATTCTTCGCGGTCTACATCATGTCCCAAAATCTGACGCAGCGACACAGGATTGGGAGCATCACTCACAAACTCTTCTTGGTTCACATTGAGTCCTATGCCAAAGACGCATCGCTTGATGCCCTGCGAACATACCGAAGTCTCTATCAGCGTTCCACTTATCTTTTTGTCATACCAGTATACGTCGTTGGGCCATTTCAAGGTAATGCCCTCGGTATAGGTATCAAGAACATCTTTCAAGGCTATGACTCCTGCCATAGACAAAAGAAACTGACGGGTTACCGGCACCCACACCGGACGCACCAAGATACTGAAGAGGAGGTTCTTTCCGCGTTCACTCTCCCATGCATGTGTGCCTTGACCGCGACCAGCAGTCTGGTAGTCGGCTACAGCTACCACCATCTCCTCATCATCTGAAGGAGAATAGTTCTTCAAATATGTATTGGTTGAGTCTGTCTCCTCTAACTTGATTATCTTTGTATTCATTATAATAAAATATGTAAATATAAGTTTCAAAAATCACTCAGTTCTGCCAACAACAGGGAAGCCCCCTGTCAAAAAGGAGCTGACTGTTCATCCACTGCTATAAGACCAGTAATGGATTGAAGGCATCAACCAGATGGTCGATGCGCTCTATCTTAGAGGGAGAGCCCACAATAGAGATGATGTCGAAACGCAACTCCTGAGCTACTGCATGCCCCTTGACATAAGCATTGGCTGCCACGGCAAGATTACGCATTTTACGTATATCAACAGCCTCTTCGGGAGCCCTCATATCATCAGAGGCACGAGTCTTCACCTCTACGACCACCATGGTGCAAGCATCCTCCGAAAGAGCTACGATATCCAGGTCGCGCTTGCCGAAACGCCAGTCACGATCCAATATCGCATAGCCCTTCGACTCTAAGTATCGCGAAGCCTCAGCCTCGCCCCACTTCCCCAAATCGTTATGTTCCGCCATGCTGTCCTAACTTCTTCACCGCCTTTTGTGCCTGCGGCTATCTTGTGCAAAAATAACACTTTTATCTCTAAACTCAAACTTTTTCATCCATATTTTCTTTTCACTCTCATTTTTTTATAGTACTTTTGTACCAAAGCAATGAAGATACAATGAACGAGACAGAAAAGAAAGACGAAGAGTTTATGCGGAAAGCGCTGGCAGAGGCCCAGGCTGCATTCGACGAGGACGAGATACCTGTGGGAGCCGTCATCGTATGTCAGGGAAGAATCATATCAAGAGCTCACAACCTGACGGAGATGCTGCACGATGTTACCGCCCATGCAGAGATGCAGGCCATCACAGCTGGTGCCAATATGTTGGGAGGAAAATATCTGAAAGACTGTACACTCTATGTCACCGTAGAGCCATGCACCATGTGTGCCGGAGCCATAGGATGGGCACAGATAAGCAGGGTGGTTTATGGAGCAGGCGACGAGAAGAGGGGATATACAAAATATGCGCCCGAAGCACTGCATCCTAAGACTACAGTCACTTCGGGCGTATTGGAAGATGAGTGCCGGGCACTCATGATAAACTTCTTTGAGCGTAAAAGATAGACCGGATTACTTGACAAGTACTACCAAATACTTGCTGGTGCTCCAGAATATCTGTGGATTGGTGATGCGCAAAACATACTGCTTGCTGGCATCATGAGTAAGCGAATAGCTGCTTGCAGGATGTGCTGTGAGCAACTTGGCAGACTTGGAATAGAGCTTGATTTCTGTAGTGTTGCGAATATCAACCTTGGTAAAATAGTTCTTATTGAAGTTGCCATTCATCACCTTGCCACCTTCCAGGATATGCTGACCCTTAAGTTCCTTCTTGGTACCAAAAACATACCATGCAGTATTGAGTTGCTTATCTTGAGCGTTGATGGTCTCTGCCTTCTGCTGATTGTCGGCAGAAAGATTACTTACATTAGTATTCAAGTTGCCAATAGTTTCATCGAGTTCTGAGATATGGATATCTTTCTTGTCCAACTCCTCACGCAAAGCCAGCAACTGCTTGTCTTTCTCTTCCAACTGAGCTGTGAGGTTATCGATGGTCTTCTTGAGTTGTCCACCCTTCAAGGTACTGCTTTCCAACTGTTTCTGCAACTTAGCAATCAGCTCTCTGTTCTGCTTCATGCGCTCGGCAATAAACTGGATGTTTTCCTTGAGATTTTGTTTTTTGCTTGTACCCTCGCCATTCTTCAACAAGGCGACACGATTTTCTGCCTCATTAATCAAGCGGAATCCTTCTTCGATGTCATTCAGCGTGCCCATCATTTCATTGATTTCACTGTCTTTCTGAGCGATAACATCGTTCAGCGAGTCTGTCTGTTGAACACTCGCCAGTCCGGGAGCATTCTTGCCGTCCTTACAACCTGTCATCAACAAGGCTGCGCAGCAAACCATAAAAAATAACTTTTTCATAATTATTCTCCTTTATCACTTTGTTTATAATGCTTTTTCTTTTCCTCGCGCTTGCGCTCTTTCATTTCCTCCTTCAGCTGCTTGGGATCCTTGCCTGCCAAGACAATGACAAACTCGCCACGCGGCTCCGTCTCCATGAAATGAGAGATGACTTCCGACAAAGTGCCACGTACACTCTCCTCGTGAAGCTTGGAAATCTCGCGACAACAACTCACCTGACGGTCTTCACCGAAAACCTCAGCAAACTGCTGCAAGGTCTTCACCACACGGTAAGGCGACTCATAGAATATCATCGTGCGAGTCTCGTCCTTGAGTGACTCCATATAGGTCTGGCGCCCTTTCTTCTGTGGCAGGAAGCCCTCGAAACAGAAACGGTCACAGGGCAGTCCTGACGAGACGATAGCAGGGATGCAAGCTGTGGCTCCCGGTAAAGTCTGCACGGTGATGCCTGCCTGAGCAGCCTCACGGGCCAGATAGAAACCAGGGTCGCTGATACCTGGCGTACCTGCATCGCTGATAAGTGCGATGGTCTCGCCTGCTTTCAACCGATCGACTATGGCAGCCGTTGTTCCATGTTCATTAAACTTATGATGCGCCATCAAGCGATTGCGGATATCGAAATGCTTCAGCAGAACACTCGATGTACGAGTGTCCTCCGCAAGCACCAAATCAGCTTCTTTCAGAACTCTGATGGCTCGCATTGTCATGTCCTCCATATTACCTACTGGAGTCGGTACTATATATAATGTGCCCATACAGCGTACAAATGTAGTTAATAAATCTTTCTTAGCAAAAAAAAAAGGATTTTCTTTGCAATTTTTAAAACCTTATTGTTAATTTTGTCACCGAAATGACAGAATACCTAATTGGGGAGACACACCGCCCCGGAAGAATTGAAGTGGTGTGCGGGTCGATGTTCTCTGGAAAAACAGAGGAACTCATCCGTAGAATGAAGCGAGCTAAGTTCGCCAAGCAGAAGGTTGAGATCTTCAAGCCTTCGCTCGACACACGCTATTCGGAAGAAGATGTAGTGAGCCACGACAAGAATACAATCAGGTCGACTCCTATTGATTCTTCTGGAGCCATCCTCCTGTTGGCTTCCGACATCGACGTAGTGGGTATCGACGAGGCGCAGTTTTTCGATGATGGACTGGTTGAGGTTTGTAATCAACTGGCAAATAATGGTGTACGAGTCATCGTGGCAGGACTCGACATGGACTACAAGGGAATTCCCTTCGGACCCATACCTGCCCTGTGCGCCATTGCCGACGAAGTGACAAAGGTGCACGCCATCTGTGTCAAGTGCGGCGCATTGGCTTATGTGAGCCACCGACTTATCCACAACGACAAGCGTGTGCTGCTTGGAGAGAAAGACGAATATGAACCTCTCTGCAGGGAATGCTACCAAAGAAGTATCGACATAGAGATGAAGGCTGAAGCAGCTGAGAAACTCAAACTATAATTTACTCAACTTTCGCAAATAGGGAAGTAAAAGAATTCAAATATCACTATGGCCAAGGAAATTACATTCGACAAGTTCGTACGTTGGGCTGGTATTATCATCCTGATATTAGGAATACTCTACGTCACTAATTATCTGAGCAGTGTGCTGTTGCCATTCTTCATTGCATGGTTCTTTGCATACCTGCTCTACCCCGTCGTGCTGTTTATAGAAAACAAAATGCATGTTCGCATCAGAGCCTTGTCCATCATCATCGCCATGCTGACCATGATAGCCGTCATTGGTGGTGTGATATGGCTCATCATTCCTCCGATGATAGACCAGTTTGACAAACTGGGTGATGTGCTGACAAAATGGCTCCATCAAACGACTCATACCAATAACCTCACGGCATTGATCAAGGAATGGATGCAAAACAACCAGGACCAGATAGAGCGGTTCTTGAGAAGCAAGGATTTCTCGGATACCATGAAGTCAACCATGCCCAAGCTGTTTGCCGTAGTGGGACAGACAGCCAACGTACTGCTGAGCATCATCGCCTCGATGATTACCTTATTATACATGTTCTTCATCCTGCTCGATTACGAAACACTTACAGCCAACTGGGTGCGTATCTTCCCTAAGAAGAACCGCCCATTCTGGCAGGCGCTGATGAACGATGTGAAAAGGGAACTCAACAACTACATACGCGGTCAGGGTATGGTGGCGCTTTGCATGGGCATCATGTTCTGTATAGGTTTCACCATCATCGGTTTCCCGATGGCCATCGGATTGGGTATACTGATAGGTATTCTCGACCTTGTACCCTATCTGCATACCTTTGCCCTGATTCCTACAGCTTTCCTCGCTATGCTGAAAGCTGCCGACACAGGACAGAGTTTCTGGTTAGTCTTCGGTCTTGCATTCCTGGTGTTCTGCGTGGTTCAGGTGATTACCGATATGGTGGTTACACCTAAGATTATGGGTAAAGCGATGGGACTGAATCCAGCCATACTGTTGCTCAGTCTTTCGGTATGGGGCGCTCTGTTGGGCTTTTTAGGTCTTATCGTTGCCCTGCCGCTGACCACTCTTCTCATCGCTTACTGGCAGAGGTATGTGACAAGAGAAAAGCCTCATTATCTTGGCAAAGAACCACAAGATACGGAAAAAACAATAGCAGAAAGTTCCGAAAATAAAGAAAAATAGCAAAAAATAAGATAAATATTTGGTAAATTCAAAAAAACATCGTACCTTTGCACTCGCTTTCGTACAGAAGGTTGGAGATTGACTCGCTAGCTCAGCTGGTAGAGCACAACACTTTTAATGTTGGGGTCATGGGTTCGAGCCCCATGCGAGTCACATAACGAAAAGGACTTTACTTCGGTAAAGTCCTTTTTGTTTTATGTATCGTTTGTTTGATGTACGCTCTTATTTGATGATTCTGCCTGATTATCCTACGCGTTTAGTCGTCTTGCTTACTCATTATTCCTGCGTTTGGTCATCTTGCTTACTTGTAAAAAAGAAAGCTGGTACGTGCTCATATTCTTATATAATAATTAGGTACGCGCACGTACGCGTACCTTTGTTATATAAGTATTAACTATTCTTCTTCGACTTGACACCGCTACCCTTGGTCAAGGTCAAGGTGGAGCGTTGAAGTTTCTTGCTGCCATGGTCGAAAACTACAGCGGGATTCATGCGGCGGCCATGGAAGGAGATTTCGAAATGAAGATGTTCTGTCGTTGCCCTACCAGTACGGCCGGTAAGACCAATGACCTGACCAGCCTTCACCTTATCGCCGCGCTTGACAAAGTTTTTGGACTGATGGCTATACAAGGTCTCAAAACCATAAGCATGCTTGATACGTATACAGTTACCATAACCATAGAAAGGCCCCGAAGCCACTACAGTACCATCGAAAGCTGCTAAAATTTTATCGTTGGGACGAGTCTTGAGGTCTACACCAGAATGGCAGCGCTTGCCACCGTAAGGACTGATCACCTTGCTGCCTGGAAGTGGATAAGCCCAATGAGATGCTGAGATCTTCTCTAAATCCAACTTAAAAGTATTAGACTTCTGGAAGGGATCGGCCTCCTCTTCCGGATCGAGAGTAAACTCCCTGTCCTTTTTGTCAGAAGAAGACACCTTGCCTCCCACGACAGTCACACTGATACGGTTGCCCGTCTTGCGAAACTGCATGGTCTGACGACGCAGCCTGTGACTTTTCAACTCTATCACTGTCTCAGGATTGATGCGGGCTCCGTTTACCATAACAGAAAACTCACAAAACACGTCTGACCCCTTTCCTCCGACAATAGCTATGGTCTGTCCAGCCTCAACGCCCTGTCCCACCTTCACCAGGTTTTCGGCATTGAAAGCATAAACTGTCTCTAAACCGTTATCGTGACGGATCACAATAACATTACCATAATTTACTGTCTTGCGGGAAAGGCGCACATAACCATCAAACATCGCCTTGACGGCATCGCCCTTCTTGGTCTCTATATGCAGGATGCTATTATTATTCTCCAACGTAGCCTTACCCACTGGAAGAGGAAAAGAATACTCCTTCTCCCGAAAGTTCTCAAAGTCTACATTGAAAGCATTGCTCCGTTCAAAAAGTCCTGGCGTGGCAATACTTATCTGTTGCTGTTCGGCAGCAGTAAACTGATTTTTGCCTGGCATGAAAGACGAAACGATGATGAAGCCACAGCATAATAAGGCCGCAACCATCGTTACCGCATAAATATGGCTAAGTTTATTGATTAGGTTCTTATACATGACTGTTTTATAGAAATTAGAAAAGTATGATTCCGGTGAAGATTCTTCCAGACTGAATGCCCAACCTACGGGCAGAGAAGAAATCATCACTGTGCTGATAGGTGCAAATACCTGACTGATGGATATGGACAGCAGGAATGCCCGACTCTTGTAATAAAAGTGAATTGCAAAGAGGTAAATCGATGTGCCACTTCATGGGCTGATCCACATTTCCCTCTTTCTTCATGTTAGGACGCTGGTCGGCAATAGCAGGCATATCAAAACCGCCCTGCACGAACTCCTCATAAACCTCATCGCCTACCTCAAAAGCTTCTTTGGATATACCTGGACCAATGACAGCCTTCAATTCTGAGGGACGTGTGTGAAAAGAGGTGCACATCATCTCAATGGTTTTCTGCACTATACGCTGTACGGTGCCTCGCCATCCAGCATGAATAGCAGCCATGGCATGATGAACCTCATCATAAAGAAGCACAGGAATGCAATCGGCAGTAGAAACACCTATGCACACACCCCGCAGGTCGGTAATCAGCGCATCGACTCCTTCGAGAATCATCTTGCGGACAGGATCAGGTTTTGAGAAAAACTCCCCGTCAACCCTTCGCACTTCTATGCCATGCACCTGATGAGGCATGACGATATGGTCGGCAGACACACCTAAGCGTTCTGCCAAAAGGCGACGGTTCTCCCAAATATGTTCGGAAGAATCGCCACAATACTCATTGATATTGAATTCGCTATAGTTGCCCAAGCTCACTCCGCCTTTTCGCATGGTAGAGAAAGCCAGGACTCCTTCAGCAACTGTATATTCTTTCAGCATCTGCAGAGAATTTTTACTCGTATTCAAAGTCATCGAGGTCGTCTACATCCTCAATCTCCGACTCATCGATATACTCTACAATATCCTCGCCTTCGGCAGCCAACTCCTGCTGGAATCGGCTCATATCCTTATCACGATGCACGAGAGTGTCTTCAGAGGTAATCTCCTGGAGTTTGTTACTCTCCGAATTGAGTTCACGCCAAAGCACATCCTTCAACTCCTGGATACCCTGTCCGGTAACCGAGGATATGAAGACCACCGGCAAATCGTCAGGCAGGTTTTCCTTCAGCATCTCGATGAGCTCTTCGTCAAGCAAATCGCACTTGGTGACAGCCAGCACGCGATGTTTGTCAAGCATCTCTGGATTGAAGTTTCTCAACTCGCCAAGAAGCACTTCGTATTCCTTCTTGATATCATCGGTATCACCTGGCACCATGAAGAGCAAGAGTGAGTTGCGCTCTATGTGGCGCAGAAATCGCAATCCCAGGCCTTTACCCTCGCTGGCACCCTCGATGATACCAGGAATGTCGGCCATCACAAAAGACTGATGGTCACGATAATCGACAATTCCCAAAGAGGGCTCAAGGGTGGTAAACGGATAGTTGGCTATCTTGGGACGGGCACTGGAGACCGAAGACAGCAGGGTGGACTTGCCCGCATTGGGGAATCCCACCAATCCGACATCTGCCAGGAGTTTCAGCTCCATGATAATAGTCATCTCCTGCATAGGCTCGCCTGGCTGTGCATAACGGGGAGCCTGGTTGGTAGAAGTGCGGAACTGGAAGTTTCCCAATCCTCCACGACCACCTTTCAGCAGCAACACCTCTTGTCCATCGTATGTAACGTCGCACACGTACTTTCCTGTTTCGGCGTTATATACCACGGTTCCACAAGGCACATCAATATAGATGTCCTTGCCATCGGTTCCATGACACTTGTCTCGTCCACCATTGCCTCCATGTTCGGCAAAGAAGTGACGCTGGTACTTTAAGTGCAATAAAGTCCAGTAATTATGATTTCCACGCAGATAAATGCTTCCTCCGCGTCCGCCGTCACCACCGTCAGGACCACCATTGGGTTGGTACTTTACGTGGCGCAGGTGCATGGAGCCCTTGCCACCCTTACCAGAGCGGCAGTTAATTTTTACGTAGTCTACGAAATTGGATTCAGCCATTTTAATGTCTTATGTTTAATGTTTAGTAAAAAATATCTTGCTATCTTGAGGCTGGCAAAAGGGCAAATGTGTAATGTCGAACATTTACTGAAGCATGACCTCGATGGCACAAGCCTTACTAAATATTAAACATTACACATCAAACCTTATATCTTAGAGATTGTCAATGACATTACAAACACGAGCGAAGATCTCGTCTACAGTACCCAAGCCCTCGATGTGGTGATGGATACCTTCCTTCTCATACCAGTCGATGAGTGGAGAAGTCTGTGTGTGGTAAACATTCAAGCGCTTCTTGATAGTTTCCTCATTGTCGTCAGAACGACCACTCTCCTTACCACGGTTGATAAGACGTGCCATCAACTCATCCTCAGGAACAGAAAGTTCAATCATGGCAGCCACCTTATGACCACGCTCTGCCAACATCTTCTTCAAAGCCTCAGCTTGTGGAATAGTACGTGGGAAACCATCAAAGATGACACCCTTGTGCTCCTTACCGAAGCTGTCGTACACACTTGCCAGGATATCAATCATCAACTCATCAGGAATCAACTGACCATTGTCGATGAAGCCCTTGGCAGTCTTGCCGAGTTCTGTACCGTTTTTGATTTCGCTACGAAGTACATCACCTGTTGAGATATGACCCAATCCGTACTTCTCAATCAGCTTGTCGCTCTGAGTGCCTTTACCTGCACCTGGCGCACCGAAAATTACAATATTCTTCATTACTATTTTATGTTGTTGAAATAATTATCCTTAAACTAATCTTCTACTATCGTATAGATGTCGCGCAGGTTACGGCCCTGCTGGTCGTAGTCAAGTCCATAGCCTACAATAAAATCATTAGGAATTTCCATCACCGCATACTTGATATCGAGAGGCACACGAAGATTGCCTGGCTTCACAAGCAAAGAGCAGACATTGATCGAAGCAGGATTTTTCTCCTTCAGACTGTCGATCATCTTCTGCATGGTGAATCCGGTATCTACGATATCTTCAACGATGATGATATGACGACCCTCCACTTCCTGATTGATTCCCAACAGTTGTTTCAGATTGCCCGTAGAACTGGTACCCTCGTAAGAAGCATACTTCACAAAGGATATCTCGCTGGGGATTGTCACCATACGCATCAGATCGGCAGCAAACATAAATGCACCATTCAACACAGCCAAAAACAAAGGATTCTTACCATCCATGTCCTGGTTAATACGGTCGGCAACAACTTGCACTTTCTTCAAAATTTCCTCTTCTGGAATAGAGGTTTTAAAAGTCTTGTCCTTGATTTTAACTATACTCATAGTTCCAAAAATAATATTTTCTGCAAAATTACTAAAAAAATACGGAATATCTTATAGTTATCGAGCATTTTTTCGTATTTTTGCAGAAGTATGAAGATTTTTACGAGTACTCAGATACATGAGCTGGATAAATATACCATCGACCATGAGCCTGTCTCCTCTATCAATCTGATGGAGAGAGCTGCCAAGGCCATCACCCACTGCATAGAAGCAGAATGGTCGAACAGGACACCTATTGTGGTCTTCGCCGGACCAGGAAACAATGGAGGTGACGCACTTGCCGTGGCCAGACTGCTGGCTGACGACGGCTATCAAGTTTCAGCATTCTTATTCAACATTCACAACAAACTCTCCAACGACTGCGCCTTGAACAAGAAGCGTCTCATTGAGAGTAAACGCATCAAACAATTTACAGAAGTCTCGGTCAACTTCGAGCCTCCCACGCTGACACCAGACACCGTGGTCGTGGACGGACTCTTCGGCAGCGGACTGAACAAGCCGCTTACCGGAGGTTTTGCCGCCATGGTGAAATACCTGAACTCATCGCCAGCCAAAGTGGTCAGCATCGACATTCCGTCGGGACTGATATGCGAGGACAACACCTACAACATATCTGCCAATATCCTGAAAGCCGACCTCACGCTGACACTGCAACAAAAGAAGTTGTCGATGCTGATGGCGGACAACCAGAAATATTTGGGAAGGCTCAAGGTGCTGGACATCCGCCTGTCTCCCGAATACATACAAAACACCGACTGCAGGTATCGCATCCTGGAGGAAAACGACATACGGGGCATCATGCAACCCCGTGACGACTTTGCTCATAAAGGAAGCATGGGGCACGCACTCCTCATAGCCGGCTCTTACGGAATGGCGGGAGCTTCTATCCTTGCCACCAAAGCCTGCCTGAGAGCAGGAGCAGGAAAAGTCACCGTGCATTCACCCAAGCGCAATTACGACATCATGCAGATAAGTGTGCCAGAGGCCATACAGCAGATGGACCCTGAAGAAACCCTGTTCAGTCATCCTGTAGATACCGAACCTTATAATGCGCTCGGAATAGGTCCGGGGTTAGGCAGCAACGAGACAACAGCCATCGCCCTGATAGCACAGATCAGACGAAGCACCTGCCCCTTGGTCATCGATGCCGATGCCATCAACATCCTTTCAAGTCACCGGGCATGGATGCAACAGTTGCCCAAGGACATCATCCTCACTCCCCATCCTAAGGAACTCGACCGTCTGGCGGGCACCACAAGTTCCTGCTGCTACGAAAGACTAATGAAGGCAAGCGAACTGGCAGAAAGGCTGCAGGCTTACATTCTGCTGAAAGGACATTATTCTGCCCTGTGCCTGCCCAACGGACACATAGACTTCAACTCCACTGGCAACAGCGGCATGGCGACAGCAGGAAGCGGAGATGTGCTGACCGGAATCATCACTGCCCTGCTGGCACGAGGTTACGACGCACCTTCTGCCTGCAGGATCGGAATGTACCTGCACGGACTGGCCGGCGACTTGGCTGCCAAAGACTTAGGAAAGGAAAGTCTCATTGCCGGCGACATCATCAATTATCTGCCCAAAGCTTTCCTGAGAATGGAAGACTGAGGAGAAAAATAAGTTTTTTTGAACATATTAGAGAAATAAATGAACATTTTTGTTGTTCATTTATTTTTTTTTAGTATATTTGCCACATGAAGGGGGAAATTATAACCTAATCACAAATTTATAAACTACTCAAAGTATGTTAAATCACAATCTAAAACACCATCTGTTACCATCAGCATTATTGGTGGCAGGTTTCCTGACCTTAACAGGATGCACGAACAACGACTATGACCTAAACAACGTTGACGCTACTATGGGATTCGGAAGTGAGTCTTTGGTAATTCCCAACAGTTCAACCAAAGACATTCAGCTGAAAGATGTTCTCGACCTCAAGGAAGGCGGTTGCGTAGTGACAGATGCAGCAGGCAACTACCTGTTCCAGCTGGCTGGAGGAGATGTAGAGGCAGCCTATCCAAACATTTCGCCTATCATCCTCGACGTTACCAACGTGTTCGATGGCGATATTTCACTGAGCAACGCAGCTTCTACGGGTGCCAAGGCAAGACGCACTCCCGGCAGCAGCCTCCATATTGCTTCACCCAAGGTCATGATGTTCGAATATCATGGCAACGACAAGGCTGTGAAAAGTCTTAATGAGGCTGAGATTAACGAGAACGAGAACGGGACCGAAATCAGTATCAGACTCGACTTCAGCAACATCTCGACAGCTGTCTCCAACATAGAGTCGGCTACACTCACCTTGCCCGCATACCTCAGCATCAATCATCTGGAGATAAAAAACGGCAACGGAGTTCCCACACACAATGGTTCGAAAGTTACCATCACAGACATCTCTACCGCACGCCCCCTTGAGCTGAGCCTCAAGACACAGAAACTGGACTTCACCAATCAGAACGACCACGGACACCTCAGCATCAACAACGGAGCGATAGACCTAACTGGATACTTCAGCATAGCAATGCAATGCAATGTGACAGGTGCAATGCCCGACAATCCTACAATCAAGGCAAAAATAGGCGTAGCCGACAGAACCATCACGATGAACAGTGCCACAGGTATCTTCGACCCGAAGATCAATCTGAACACTTTGGGAGAAGTTGACGTGACAGGTCTTCCCGACTTCCTGGATGACGACGACGTTGTGGCCGATCTCGACAATCCTCAGATATTGCTGACCGTAAACAACGACATGGATGTGGCTGCTACTGTTAGTGCGACAGTCATCTCGACAAAGGAAGGCAGAGAACTGGCACGCGTCACTCTGCCGGAGATGAGTGTAGCGAAGAACGGACTAAGCAAGATCTGCATCTGCCGACAGAAGACAAGCGAACTGACCCAGCAGTACGGCGAAGCCAACGTGTATGCCGTGAGCAACCTGTTGACACTCATCAACCGCATACCCGACCACATCAAAATCGTAGACGTGAACGCTCATGCCAAGGCAGAGGTGGCTACCATAGTATTTGGAAAAGAATACCATGTGAAGCCAAGTTATAAGGTCAATGCCCCATTGGCTTTTGGCGAAAAGGCAAACATCGTTTACGAAGACTCTTTTACTGGATGGAACGACGATATCGACAAACTCGACCTGGCCGAGGGAACCTACATCGAGGTGACAGCCAACGTAGAGAACAAGGTTCCAGCCTACCTCACCGTAAAAGCATATCCAGTAGACGCACAGGGCAACAAGATAGAAGACAAACTGCTCATCGAGATTCCCGACGAGGTGGCTGCATCGACAGACGGAACAACAGCCGTAACAACACCTATCACCATGAAAATTACACCCAAGGTAAAGAACTCGCTCAAGCAGTTGGACGGACTCGTATTCCGACTGGAAGGCTCCGCCAAGTCAGCCAATGGCAACAAGGTGACGGGCATCAGCCTCAACGAGAGAGAGCATACCCTGAAACTGAACGACATCAAGGTGAAAATTGTCGGAAAGATTATCGGCGACTTCAACTAATGAGAGTGTCAGACCAAACATACCTATTTTATATATAATAAATAAGAAAGCCCTATGAAATTACAACATATCAAGAAACAATTGTTCACAGTGGCACTGACTACTGTTGCAATGGGTGCCATGGCACAGAGCCTCAACTCGGCATATTACACTGAAGACTATAAGTTCCGTCACGATCTGAACCCTGCCTATGGAAACGACCAGAACTACATATCCATTCCTGCTCTGGGCAACGTGAGTGTAAACACACATGGTAACTTCGGATACCAGGATGTGGTGATGAACAATCCTATGTATGGCGTGGAAAACGGAGCCAAGAAAATGACCACCTTCATGAACCCCTACATCTCAACAAGTGATGCTCTCGACGGATTCAGTACAGGCAACAACCGCATCACGGGTGACGTGAACATAGCCCTGCTGTCGGCTGGCTTCAAGGGCTTCGGCGGATACAACACCATCGAAGTCAACGCCAAGACCTCTTTCGGCATCGCCCTGCCCTACGAGCTCTTTGAGTTTGCCAAGAACACAGGCAACAACTCTTATGACATCGGCGACATCAGAGCACACGCCATGTCGTATGGCGAACTGGCTTTGGGTCACTCCCGCCAGATCAACAAGAAACTGCGACTCGGTGCCAAACTGAAATTCCTCTTCGGTATTGCCCGTGCTGATGTAGAGATGAATGACGTAAAGGCAGACCTGACAGCCAACGACAAATGGCTGATAAGCGCAAAGGCCAAGGCCAACATGTCGATGAAGGGATTCTGCTACAAGCAGGAAACCAAGGAATACAACGACCCATCAAAGGGAGAATATGAATATGTGAACGATGTGGACGTAGACGGCGCCGGACTGAGCGGTTTTGGTATGGCGATAGACCTCGGTGGAGAATATAAAATCAACGACAGCTGGACAGTGAACGCCTCGGTTCTCGACTTGGGTTTCATGCACTGGAGCAACAACATGCAGGCTGCCAACCGACAGGACACATTCGTCTTTGACGGTTTCACCGACATGGATGTGAAACAAGGCAATGGAAACGAAGTCTTCGATGACAAGGCTGATAAATATG
Source organism: Segatella intestinalis (assembly GCF_029348455.1). Classification (NCBI taxonomy): domain Bacteria; kingdom Pseudomonadati; phylum Bacteroidota; class Bacteroidia; order Bacteroidales; family Prevotellaceae; genus Segatella; species Segatella intestinalis. The sequence continues at coordinate 7,096 of NZ_JARJVV010000020.1, read as the reverse complement.
GAGACCAGCTGGCCGATTTTGCCAACCTTACCGACGAGGGTGACCAGGGCAGCAGAACAACAGGCATAGGTGCCACCATCAACGTGGGTGCAAGCTACAAGCTTCCATGCTACAAGAAAATGACCTTCGGCTTCCTGAGCTCTACACGCATCAAGGGTGCCTACTCATGGACAGAAGGCAGACTAAGTGCCAACTGGGCTCCTCTGAAATGGATTGACGGTGGTGTCAACTTTGCTGTCAACAGCTTCACAGCCAGCATGGGCTGGGTGCTCAACATCCATCCTAAGGGATATAATTTATTCATCGGCATGGACCACTTGCTGGGCAAGATGAGTAAGGAATGCATCCCACTGAGCTCGAACGCCAGTGTGGCTGTCGGTATGAATATTACCTGGTAAAGAAAAAACTGTGTTCATAACCCCCAAACGCAAGTACTTGCGATGACCAACGAAAGTACTTTCAATACCTACGAAAGTACTTTCAACAGCCAACGAAGCTATATTCATTTTTAGGCCTCTTAGGTGCAAAAAGACATTATGAAATATTTTATTTTAAAGTGGTCATTAGAAAAAAAACAGAACAATAAAACAAAACGAAGCTTATGGTGTCGTTTGCTGCATAAGATGATCGCTCCACTCAGTGCAAATCCTGATTTTGATGATAAAATAGAGGATGTTACTCTATGGTTTATTGAATATGACGATGTGGTAAATCATATTGCAAACAGAGAAATTGGATTTGCTAAAGATGGTAGGATTATTGTAAAAATGCCAGACGATAGAAATTATGGTTATTGGCTGGATACAAATTGCGAATTGGAAGATTTCAAAAAGATGGGTATAAATATGATAACCGAAAAAGAATTTAACGACTTATGGAATTCGGTCTATTACGATAGAGTAGCAAAAGAATTCAAGCAGACTGTTATCAAAAATGGAGACTAAAGAATGTATGCAATCTTGCTTTCACGGACATTTTGGGCAGCATCCTTTACGTTACGTATGAGAAGGGCACGAAAGTCTTCGATGCTTCATACGATGCGTGGGGGCAAGCAGACGGTAACGCTCAACACCATTGGGTCTGCACCGTGGTTGCATGGGGCATGAGATGTTGAATGAGTTCAGCCTCATCAATATGAATGGGCGTGAATAGAAAAGCCTCGAAATATGAAAGCGGCTTCGATAGTCAATGAAGCCTATTTCGTAGAGCAATGAAAGCGGCTTCGTAAGCAGTTGAAGCCTATTGCTATTGGCTATACAATTCCCGCTATTAGGGCTTGTTAGGGACTTGCACCCATTAGAATAGGCTCATGCCGAGCATACCAAAAAGAAAGAGCGGAAATCCTTTCGGACTTCCGCTCTTTTTATGTCTTAGCGACCTACGATGATTAGTCGAGGTTAGCCAACTTGTTGTCAGAATGAAGAACATCCTTGATCTTGTGGCTATAGAGGTCAACCATGTACTCACGAGCCTTACCGCAGTACTGACGTGGGTCGAAGTACTCTGGGTGCAAAGCAAATGTCTCACGAACACCAGCAGTGAAGGCAAGACGAGAGTCAGAGTCGATGTTGATCTTGCAAACAGCGCTCTTAGAAGCCTTTGTCAACTGCTCCTCTGGAATACCTACTGCGTCTGGCAACTTGCCACCGTACTTGTTGATGATGTCAACATACTCCTGAGGAACTGAAGAAGAACCGTGGAGAACGATTGGGAAACCAGGAAGCTGCTTCTCTACTGCCTCCAATACGTCGAATGCCAATGGAGGAGGAACGAGGTGACCAGTCTTAGGATCACGTGTGCACTGCTCTGGCTTGAACTTGTAAGCACCATGAGAAGTACCGATAGAGATAGCCAATGAATCAACGCCAGTACGTGTAGCGAAGTCAACAACCTCCTCAGGCTTTGTATAGTGAGACTCCTCAGCTACTACGTCGTCCTCAACACCAGCGAGGACACCGAGCTCACCCTCTACAGTTACATCGAACTGATGAGCGTAATCAACAACCTTCTTTGTCAATGCAATGTTCTCCTCGTATGGAAGTGCAGAACCGTCGATCATTACAGAAGAGAAGCCGAAGTCTACACAGCTCTTACATGTCTCGAAGCTATCACCGTGATCGAGGTGAAGCACGATTTCAGGATGGTTGCAACCCAACTCCTTAGCATACTCTACAGCACCCTCTGCCATGTAGCGGAGCAATGTAGGGTTAGCATACTTGCGAGCACCCTTAGAAACCTGAAGGATAACAGGTGACTTCAAGTTAGAAGAAGCCTGGATGATAGCCTGAAGCTGCTCCAAGTTGTTGAAGTTGAAAGCAGGAACGGCCCAACCGCCCTTGATAGCTCTTGCGAACATTTCCTTAGTGTTCACAAGACCGATTTTCTTGTAATCTACTGCCATAATAGTTTTAATTTATAAGTTTTAATGAAACATTCAATTCATTTTTTCGAAAGAAACCATCTCCAAGAGGATGGCCTCTCTTCAAACTTCGAGTGCAAAATTACCTTTTTCAAATGAAACGGCAAAATGTTGAGCTAACTTTTCACCCCTCAAACAAGTTAAAAAAGTTTATATTTTACACGAATCCTACTCTGCTTTCATTTTTGCAAAATACAGATAGCAATTTATGCGCTCTCTCCTTTTTGTACGTTCACCTTATTAATATAATACTCACGCATGGCATAAGCCAGCACAACGACAAAACCTGCCAAGGGCACCACAAAAGGCATCACCACATGGGTGCGGTCGGCAATGAGCCCCATCAGAAGGAAGCCACAGCCACCTATAGGGGTCATCATCAGAAGCGAGGAGGCGCTCTTGGTAAGATTGCACAATCCTACAAGGGCTATCGAGAAGATGGTGGGGAACATGATAGCCTCGAAGAGATAGTTGCACAACAATGCCACCAAAGACACTTTGCCTAAACAGCACAAGACCAAGACATTGCACACCACGCAACCCACAGCACAAACAAGGAGCATCGTGGTAGCTGCCACATGGCGCATCACCCAACTGCCCAAGAAGCGACCTACCATAAAGAAAGCCAAAGCCCCCGTCAACACCAATGAGGCGGTGCGGTCGGACATCCAGTGCATGCCGGTGACGAAGTTGATGAAATAGCTGTTGATGGAAATCTCAGCCACCTCATAACTCAGCAAGGCAAAAAGGCCAAAGACAAACATCTTGTGATGGGTGAAGAGCTTGCGGATATTGGAACCGCGCTCCTTATCCTCTGATGTCTGCTCATGACTGATTTCGGGCAGGTTGACACGCGAGAAGACTACGGCTATGGCAAGCACCAAGACACCCAAGATGGCATAAGGCACCACCACATTGCCACCTTCCTCGGTATTGTTGAAGAGAAACTGACCGATGCAGAACGTGGCGAAGATGCCACCCAGTCCATTAAAAGACTGGGACAGATTGAGGCGACTTGTCGCCGTCTCCTTGCTGCCCAACTCGGTGACATAGGGATTGGCTGCCGTCTCCAAGAACACCAGTCCGCACCCGATGATGAACAGGCAAAACAGAAAGGCATAGAAACTGCCTACCGAAGCGCCGGGGATGAAAAGCAGGGAACCGACACCGAAAAGCATCAGTCCGCAAACCACACCACGACGATAACCATAGCGATTGATAAAGATGCCCGCAGGTATCGCCATCAAGAAATAACCCAAATAGGTGGTTACCTGAATCAGGGCGGAGTGAGTGATACTGATATGCAAAGCATTCTGGAAGTGCTTGTTGAGCACATCCAGAATGGCACGAGCGAAGCCCCACAAGAAAAAGAGCGACGTTACCAATACAAAAGGAACAAGATAATTTCTGTCTTTTGTTTTCTGTTGTTCTATTGACATTATTATTTATTTTTCTTCTAAATAAACGATTATTAGTATATAACGTCAAATCGCAAAAAATATTTTATCAAAAGGAGTTTTCTTTGCAACAACCTTCCAAAAGCCATCATTTCTCTTCATAATGGAAATACTGGAACACTCCTGCTCCACTCTGTGCGTTTTTACATTCCGTATGCTATCAGCCCACAAATCCCGATTATTAACATATTTTCAGGCAGACTCCAAATGCTATACTTATGCCATCAGCCTTAAATTCCTGTGAACCGTTTGATTAATACTGGAAAAGGCTTACCGTTATACTATAAAAATTATCATTTTAGCCTACAAAAACAGACTGATCATAGCAATATCTTTACGGTCAAAACGTTACCTATAATATAGATAGTTTTTATTCCACAGAAAACTTCAATACACGGCTTGCTGTGATGTCGGGAAACGGCATCGCATGACAATGCACCATACAAACGAACAAGTTACGACATGAAAGATTTTGCAGCAATAGATTTTGAAACAGCCAACAACGAGCGATCATCGGTATGCTCTGTAGGTATTGTCATAGTACGTGGCGGAGAGATAGTAGACAAGTTCTACTCTCTCATCAAGCCCGAACCGGAGTATTACAACTACTGGTGCAGTAAGGTGCATGGCCTGTGTGCCTCTGATACAGAAGAAGCTCCTGTCTTCCCTGACGTATGGAAGCAGATAGAGCCCAAGATAACAGGGCTCCCTCTCGTAGCTCACAACAAGGCTTTTGATGAAAGTTGTCTGAAGGCTGTCTTCCGCGTCTATCAGATGGACTATCCCGACTATGAGTTTTACTGCACTTGCGTGGCATCTCGCAAAGTGTGGCCCCAAGGCAGTCACACCCTCGATATTATCGCAGCCCGTTGCGGCTATGATTTAACAAGCCACCATCATGCTCTGGCAGATGCGGAAGCGTGTGCAGCCATCGCGATGGAGATATTATAAGCTAAGACTCTGGGCTCTTATTTGAAAGCACAACTATACAAATAAAAGCCCATAAAGCCTCTGTTCGGGATAAGAAACAGCGCACTAAAAACATATAACTTCCTTAGACAGAAAAGTGCTCCTTAAAGGGCACAATACTGCTCTTCGCTGGGCACTATTGTGCCATAAGTAGGCATTTTTACTGCATCTGTATTTATAAAAATGGATTACGAAAAAGCCCTCCACCCTATGAACATAGGATTAAAAGAATACAGAAAAAACTATTTTTTTTCATAATCAAAATAAATAAATAAAATTGTTATAATAAATGTAAAGATCACGCTCTTAAAAGTTATAATGTTCTTTAAGCTAATTTCTATTTCGTCAGAAAATAAACATTCAAAAATATTAAATATCCAACATATTAATAATAGAATAATAGGAAATGCCTTTTTTCTCATATATTTTACCTTAATTCCGCAACATTATAAATATTAACTCTTATAACATCCTGAGCAACAAAAAGTTGCCTAGGATGTTGCCATGTCAGAGGATTTACTTAACTTAGTGTTGCAAAAAAAATTAAACAAAACCTCATTAGACATGGCAAAAATACAAATAAAATCCGAGAAACTCACATCTTTTGGTGGTATTTTTCCAATTATGGAGAAATTCGACAGGATGTTGTCTCGTACAATAGACTCCACTTTAGGTTTGCGTAGCAAAGTGTATGGCTATCAATATAGCGAGATAATCCGTTCTCTGATGTGCGTATATTTCTGTGGAGGGTCATGTGTCGAAGACGTGACCTCACACCTTATGGAAGCACTTTGCTTACACCCCCACCTCCGTACATGCAGCGCAGACACAATACTTAGAGCCATTCGTGAATTGACCACACCGAATCTGACCTACAGGTCTGATTCGGGCAAAAGCTACGACTTCTACGTAGCCTCCGACCTTAACAATCTGCTTGTCAATGCATTGCTGGCAACTGGACAGTTGCTGCCAGACAATGAATATGACTTTGATTTTGACCACCAATTCATTGAGACGGAGAAATTTGACGCAAAAATGACCTACAAGAAGTTCACTGGTTACAGTCCAGGAATAGCAACGGTCGGCGACGGCAATACCAATGCCCGTTTCCATCAGGAAGACACTCTAAAACGTATTTTTGAGCGATTGGAGAATGCCGGAATACATATAAACCGTGCGAGGATGGATTGTGGCTCATGCTCTGAGGCTATAGTGGAAATGGTGGAGAAACACTGCCGACATTTTTATATCCGTGCCAACAGATGTGCGTCATTATATGATGACATCTTTGCCTTGCGCGGATGGAAAACCGAATACATAAACGGACACGAGTTTGAGATATGCTCCATCATTGCAGAGAAATGGGCCGGCAAAGCGTACCGCCTTGTCATACAGCGGCAAAGAAGCATCAATAAGGAACTCGACCTGTGGGAAGGGGAATATACATACAGATGCATACTGACAAATGACTATACTTCGACAGACCGTGACATCGTGGAGTATTACAACAAGCGTGGCGGTGCTGAGCGTATATTGGACGACATGAACAACGGCTTTGGCTGGAACCGTCTGCCAAAATCGTTCATGGTGGAAAACACGGTGTTCCTGCTTCTGACAGCTTTGATTCGAAACTTTTACAGACACCTCATATCTGACGCAAACATGAAGAGCTTTGGACTTAAATGCACAAGCAGAATCAAAACTTTTGTATTCAAGTATGTTTCTGTCCCTGCAAAATGGGTTAAGACTGCAAGACAGCACATACTGAACATATACACAAGCAATGATGCATACATGATGGCCGTCAAATTTGATTTTGGGTAGCCGCAAATCTTCGTGGTCTTTTGCGTATTGCCTCAAGTCGCATCATGGGGTAAGGGGATTTTGTCTTTTGCGACTGTGCACCATAAGGATGCTTTACGAAAACGAGTCGTTTTAGAAAGATATCCGCAACCTCAGATATCAAAAATATTACAGGTTGCGGATTTTTGGTTATATTATATAAATGTTTTTTTAAGCCTACAAAATCTATGTTCGAAAGTTTAGAACTTATGTTCGAAAGTTTAGAACTTGTATCCGAAAGTTTAGAACTTATGTTCGAAAGTTTAGAACATAGATTTATCCGCAATTGCAGGGCAAACGCATCAAACTTTTTACCTTTTAACATATAGATATTAATGTTGTATCTTATTGAATATTAACTATTTATATTTGCTTATACCAAAAATATTTTGTATCTTTGTAAAGAATA